>NZ_JAVCVL010000259.1:0-3449 GCF_032917815.1 Clavibacter sp. MX14-G9D
CCGTCCGCGCCGGCCAGCCCCGCCGCGGCGGGCACCCCGGAGGCGACCGCCGCGGACCGCGATGCGGCCGAGCGGCCCGTCGTCGGCACGGTGATCCGCTTCACGGGCGGCGGGCAGGTGGTCGACGTGACGCTCGGCGAGGACAACCCCACCTCGCGCGACCTCGTCGGCCGACTGCCCACGACGCTGCGCTTCGCGGAGTTCGCGGGGCGGGAGAAGATCGCGTACCCCGAGCCCGGGCTCGCGGTCGAGGGGTCGCCCGGATCCGACCCCGAGGACGGCGACCTCATCTACTTCTCTCCCTGGGGGAACCTCGGCTTCTACTACGACGCCGCGGGCATCGGCTTCGCCGCGGAGACCATCCACCTGGGCCGCTACGACGCGACGCCCGCGCAGCTGGCGGCGTTCGACGACGCCGACGTGACCATCGAGGTCGTCGAGTGAGCCCTCGCGGCTCGCACCCGCGCTCCTCCCCGTCCGCATCCCCCACCCCCGCGACCGGACCCCCGGCCGGACCACCCCACGAGAGGCCCCGCATGCGCACCGCCGACACCACCCCCCACCGCCGGACCGCCCCCCACCTCCGGACCGCCGCCGCGACCCTGGCCCTCGGCGCCGCCCTGGCGCTCGCAGGGTGCTCCAACCCGCCACAGGCCCCGGGCACGGCGCCGTCCGCCGAGGCCACGCCGAGCGGATCCGCGCCCGGCACCGCGCCGCTCAGCGCTCTCGCGGGTGCCTGGGAGATGACCCGCCTCGAGGTCGGCACCGCGGGCGACCTCGCCCCCGTCCCCTACTCCGGCCAGGTCGTGTTCACCGACGCGGGCACGATGTCGGTCCAGGCCCGGAACCCCGACGCCGCCGCGCCCGACGGTCCGTACACGGTGGGCGGCTACGAGGCCTTCTCCGGGACCGTCGCGCCCGTCGACGACGACTCCCTCACGGTCGAGGTCGACTCCGCCCTCGCCCCGGCCCTCGTCGGCCAGACGCTCGCGCGGGACTTCGCGGTCACCGGCGACACGCTGGTGCTGACGCCCACCGACCCCTCCGAGGGGTTCCGGGCCACGTACCGGCGGCAGGGCTGATCCCGGGGGCGGACCCGCCCGGGATCGGCGTGGCCGGCCCCGGGCGCTGAGGGGCCGCCCCTGCGCGACGCGGAAGGGCCCCGCGGATCCGAGGATCCGCGGGGCCCTTCCGCGCGCGTGACGCGCGAGGTGGTTACGCGAACGTCTTCGCGTCGATGACGAAGCGGTAGCGCACGTCCGACTTGAGGACGCGGTCGTAGGCCTCGTTGACCTGGTCGGCCGAGATGAGCTCGGTCTCCGGCACGATGCCGTGCTCGGCGCAGAAGTCGAGCATCTCCTGCGTCTCGGCGATGCCGCCGATCATGGAGCCGGCCCAGCTGCGGCGCGCGGGGATGAGCGCGAAGGCGGGGATCTCGAGCGGCTCCGACGGGGCGCCGACGTTCACCAGCGTGCCGTCGATCGCGAGCAGGCCGATGTACTTCGACATGTCGAGCTTCGCGGAGACCGTGTTGATGATGAGGTCGAAGGAGCTGGCGAGCTCCTCGAAGGTCGACTCGTCGCTGGTGGCGAAGTAGCGGTCGGCGCCGAGGCGGAGGCCGTCCTCCTTCTTGGAGAGCGTCTGCGAGAGGACGGTGACCTCGGCGCCCATGGCGTGCGCGATCTTCACGGCCATGTGGCCGAGCCCGCCCATGCCGACGACGGCGACCTTGGTGCCGGGGCCCGCGTTCCAGTGGCGCAGCGGCGAGTAGGTGGTGATGCCGGCGCAGAGCAGCGGGGCGACCTTCTCGACGTCGAGGGACTCGGGGACGCGGAGCACGAAGTCCTCGTCGACCACGACGGCCTCGGAGTAGCCGCCCTGCGTGATGGTGCCGTCGGCCGGGTCGGTGCCGCCGTACGTCTGGATGTTGCCCTTCAGGCAGTACTGCTCCTGGCCGGCCGTGCACTGCTCGCACTCCTTGCAGGAGTTGACCATGCAGCCGACGCCGACGAGGTCGCCGACCTGGTGCTTGCTGACGTCCGAGCCGACCTCGGTGACGCGGCCGACGATCTCGTGGCCGACGACCTGCGGGTACTGGATGGGGCCCCACTCGCCGCGGACGGTGTGGATGTCGGAGTGGCAGACGCCCGAGTAGGCGATGTCGATGGAGACGTCCTTCGGGCCGACGTCGCGGCGCTCGATGGTGGTCTTGGTGAGGGGATCGGTGGCGGACGTGGCCGCGTAGGCGTTGACGGTGCGCATGGTTCTCCTTGAGCTGTCCGGTGGGGGAGGGGGAGGATCGGGTCGATCCGGCCGCGCCCTCTTCGGATGCGGTACCCCTCGACGGTACGCCTGCCCGAGGCCCCACCCGGACCGACGGCGCCGACCCGGGCTCGGGCGGATAGCGTGGCGGGATGCCCGCGCCCTCCTCCCTCGGCCCGACGGCGACGCGATCGGGGCCGGTCACGGGCCGCGCGGACGGCGACGTGATCCGCTACCTGGGGATCCCCTACGCGACGGCCGCCCGCGGCGAGCCGCCGGTGCCCGCCCGGCCCGCTCGCGGATCCGACGGCGAGGCACTCGTGCTCACGGCCGTGCGGCCGGCGCCGGCCTGCCCGCAGCCGTCCTCGCGCATCCTCGACACGCTCATGCGCGGGGCGCTCGCGGGCGTCGCGCGCTCCGAGGACTGCCAGCGCCTGTCGATCACCCTGCCCGCCGACCTGCGGCCCGGCGAGACGCTGCCCGTGATCGTGTGGTTCCACGGCGGCGGGTACACGACGGGGGCGGGCGACCTGGCCATCCATGACCCGCGCGCGCTCGTGGTGGAGCAGCGCGTGATCGTCGTGGCCGTGACGGCGCGGCTGGGGCTCCTCGGATTCGGCGGAGGGGGATCCGGGGGACGCCGCCCGCACGACGGCCCGCCCGCGAACCTCGGGCTGCTCGACCAGCTCGAGGCGCTCCGCTGGGTCCGCGACTCCATCGCCGCGTTCGGCGGCGACCCGGGGCAGGTCACGGCGATGGGGCAGTCGGCGGGCGGCGACGCGATCCTGCACCTCATGATCAGCGACGGCGCGCGCGGGCTCTTCCGCCGGGCGATCGTGCAGAGCCCGCCGGTGGGGATCACGGCCGGGCGGGAGCGCATGTTCCGGGCGATGGCGCGCGCCACGCGCACGCTCGCCGCCGACGCCCCGCTCGCCGACGTCATGCGCCGGCAGGCGCGGGCCGAGCGGGCGTCGTGGGCGTCGGGGATCCGCGCGGGACTGCCCTGGGGGCCGCGCTACGGCCACGCGCCGCTGCCCGCCGAGTCCGACCGGGAGGCGGCGTGGGCCGCGGCCGCGCCCGACGTGGACCTCCTCATCGGCACCACGCGCGACGAGACCGCCATGTACCTCCCGGCGCTCCCCGTGATCGCGCCGCTGCTGCGCCTGCCCGTCGTCGGCCGGGCGCTC
>NZ_JAVCVL010000026.1:0-21351 GCF_032917815.1 Clavibacter sp. MX14-G9D
CCCGCCGCCCGCGCGCCCCCGCAAGGGGGTGCGGCGGGCGGCGGGCCGGGGCGTGCGGAGAGCGGGCGGCGGATCAGGCCGCGGGCGGCTGCTGGTCGCGCAGCGCCTCGCGGAGCTGGCGGCGCTCCTGCTGCTGGTCGGGATCCGGCAGCGGCACGGCGGCGATGAGCTTCTGCGTGTACGGGTGCTGCGGGTTCCGCAGGATCGACTCAGTCGGCCCCTGCTCCACGATCTTGCCGTGGTTCATCACCACGATGCGGTCGGCGAGGAGGTCGACCACCGCGAGGTCGTGGCTGACGAACAGGCACGCGAACTGGAGCTCCTTCTGGATCTCCTGCAGCAGCGCCAGCACACGCGCCTGCACCGACACGTCGAGCGCCGAGGTGGGCTCGTCGGCCACGAGCACCTTGGGCCGGAGCGCGAGCGCCCGGGCGATGCCGACGCGCTGGCGCTGGCCGCCCGAGAGCTCGTTCGGGTAGCGGTTGCGGAAGCTGCGCGGCAGCTCGACCTGGTCGAGGAGCTCCTCGACGCGATCGCTCTGCTGCTTCTTCGAGAACTGGCCCGAGAGCTCGAGCGGCTCGCCGATGCTCTGGCCGATGGGCCAGCGGGGGTTCAGCGAGGAGCCCGGGTCCTGGAACACGATGCCGATCTCGCGGCGAACCGCCCGGAGGTCCTTCTGCGAGATGCCGGTCATGCGGCGCCCCGCGACCGTCATCTCCCCGCCGGCGACGGGCAGGAGCCCGACCGCGGCGCGGGCGATGGTCGTCTTGCCGGATCCCGACTCGCCGACGACGCCCACGACCTCACCGGGGTGGATGTCGAAGGAGGCGCCGTACACGGCCCGGAACGCCGGCACGCGGCCGAGCTTCGGGTAGTCGATGTCGACGTCCTTGAGCGAGATGGCGGGCTCGGTGGTGCGTGCGGCGACCTCGACCTGCGCGGCCTCGCCGGTGCCGAGGTGCGGCACCGACGCGAGCAGCTGCTTCGTGTACGGGTCCTTCGGCGCCTGGAAGATCTCGCGGACCGAGCCGCGCTCGACGATGCGGCCGCTCTTCATCACGATGACGTTGGTCGCGAGGTCGGCGACCACGCCCATGTCGTGCGTGATGATGACGATCGCGCTGTTGAGGCGCTGGTGCAGCTTCCGCAGCAGGTCGAGGATCTCGGCCTGGATCGTCACGTCGAGCGCCGTGGTCGGCTCGTCGGCGATGAGCATGTCGGGGTCGCACGACAGCGACTGGGCGATCATCGCGCGCTGACGCTGGCCGCCGGACAGCTGGTGCGGGTAGGAGTCGAACGCCTTCTCCGGGTCGGGCATCTCCACGAGCTTCAGCAGCTCGAGCGCGCGCACCTTCGCAGCCGACGGGATGATCGACTGGTGGACGCGCAGCGCCTCCACGATCTGGAAGCCCACCGTGTAGACGGGGTTCAGCGCGGTCATCGGCTCCTGGAAGATGACGGCGATGTCGTTGCCGCGTGCCTTCCGCAGGGTCGCCTGGTCGGCGCCGACCATCTCGACGCCCTTGAGCCTCGCGCTCCCCCGGACCCGGCCGTTCTTCGGCAGGAGGCCCAGCAGCGACATGGAGCTGACGCTCTTGCCCGAGCCGGACTCGCCGACGATCGCGAGCACCTCGCCCGGGTTGACCGTGTAGTCGAGGTCGATGGCCGCGGGGATCCACTCGTCGCCGACCCAGAAGTCGACTCCGAGGCCGGAGACCTCGAGGATGGGGGCGGCGGGATCCGCCCCGTTCGCGTGAGCGCTCATGCTGCGGCCTCCTGGCTGGTGGAACTGGGGGTGTCGAGGGGCGTCGATGCGGGCCGTGGGACGATGAGGCCATGGACCAGCCCGTCGTCATCCGCCCGTCGTTCGGACGCCTGCTGACCGTGATCGTCTCGGCGATCGCGGTCCTGGTGCTCGTGAGCACCGTGGTCGGTGGTCGTGCCGACCTCCTGCCGACGCAGGCGTGGGGACCGCTCCTGCTGGCCTACGCCGCGTGGCTCGTCTTCTGGGCTCCTCGGGTGCGCATCGCCACCGAGGGCGTCGAGATCCGCAACGTCTTCCGCACGCACGACATCTCGTGGCCGGCGATCCGCCTGGTGGACACGAAGTGGGCCCTGAACATCACGACCGCGCACGAGCGCGTCACGGCCTGGGCCGCTCCGGCGCCCGGCCGGCACTCGAACGCCTACATCACGACGAAGGAGGAGCGGAACCAGCCGTACCTCAGCGCCATGATGCAGGACGCCCGTCGCGGGGACCTGCCGCGCACCGACTCGGGCGACGCGGCCACGGTGATCCGGCTGCGCCTGGCCGACCTCGCCGAGGCGGGCCACCTGGGCGGCCCGGTCGAGGAGGAGGCCCGCCGCGTCCGTACGCACTGGGTCGAGATCGCCGTGCTGGCGGTGCTGGTCGTCGCGACCGTGGCGAGCAGCCTGGTCTGAGACCGGACCGGAGCCGCGGGCGGGGCCGACGGGCCGGCGCGTCGCCGTGACCGTCATCGGCCGTCCGTGCGGTCGGACGCCGGGCCGTCGGCCTGCGAGTCCGGTCGCGCGGACCCGACGGGCGGCGGGACGCGGACGCCCTCGGCGCCCGAGCCTGCCTTCGGGCCGCTGTCGCGTCCGCCGCGGCCCGTGAGCATGGCGAACATCTGGCGGTAGGGGCCCTGTCCGCCCGGCATGCGCCGCTGGCGCGGGTCGAACGCGTCGCGCAGGCCGTCGCCGATGAAGTTGATCGACAGCGCGATGATGATGATGAACAGGCCCGGGAACCAGAACAGCCACGGCCGGGTGGCGAATGCTCCCTGGTACTCGTTGATGATCTGGCCGAGCGAGACGTCGGGCTTCACGATGCCGAACCCGAGGAAGGACAGGGCCGCCTCCAGCAGGATCGCCGCGCTCATGAGCAGCGTGGTCGACACGATGACGACGCCGATGGCGTTCGGGAGGATGTGCCGGAACACGATGCGGCTGTTCGATGCACCGGCGACCCGCGCGGCATCGACGAACTCGCGCTCGCGCAGGCTGAGGAACTCGCCGCGCACGAGGCGCGCGAGGCTCGGCCAGCCGATGAGGCCGAGGACGATGCCGAGTACGGCAGCGCCCAGGCCTCCGAAGGTGCGGCCGAGGACAGCGGCGATGACGATCACGGGGATGACGATGATCAGGTCGGTGAAGCGCATGAGGAGCGAGTCGATGCGACCGCGGAAGAAGCCCGCGAGAGCTCCGATGACGATCCCGAGGAAGGCCGCGATGATCCCGTACAGCACCATCACGACGATCGACTGCTGCGTCCCGCGCATGACGCGGGCGAAGATGTCGCGGCCGATCTCGTCCTGGCCGAATGGGTGCACACCGAACTGGAAGGGGAGGACCCAGGTCGGATCGCCGCCGTTGACGATGGGCGACGCGTCCTCGTAGCCCCACATCCACCACCCCGGGATGCGCAGCCCGAAGAACTGGATGCCGACGGAGGAGTACACGAGGATCGCCATCAGCACGAGCACCACGAGTGCCGTCATGGCGCCCTTGTGACGCAGGAACCGGCGGCGGACGACGGTGCCCTGGCTGAGGCCCTCGATCTCGCGCTGCTCGATGGTCAGCTCGGAGTTGGCCCCGCCCTCGGGCAGGTTCGGGTCGTTGTGGGGGTCGTTGGGGTTCCCCATCAGTGCGTTCGTCATGTGTCAGCTCACCCGGATTCGAGGATCGAGGACCGAGTACAGGATGTCGGCCAGCATGTTGAAGATCACGGTCAGGATGCTGGTGATCAGGATGAATCCCATCAACGGATTGAGGTCGGTGCGCGTCAGGGCCTCCTGGAAGATCGACCCCATGCCCTTCCACGCGAAGATCGTCTCCGTGATGACCGCGCCGCCGATGAGCGCGCCGACGTCGAAGGCGATGACGGTGGCGACGGGGATCATCGCGTTGCGGAACGCGTGCCGCATGATGACGGTGCGCTCGGTGAGGCCCTTCGCCCGTGCGGTGCGCACGTAGTCCTGGTTCATGACCTCGAGCAGGCTCGCCCGCGAGTAGCGCGAGTAGCTGGCCACCGAGATGAGCAGCAGCGCGATGGTGGGCAGGAGGAGGTGCGTGTAGCTGTCGAGCATGCCCTGCCAGACCGAGCCGTTGAGGCCCGGGGTGACGGCGCCGACGGTGGCGATGGGGCGCCCGCGCGTGTTCTGCACGTAGTCCGGCCACACCTGCATGACGCGGTCGACGATGATCAGCAGCGCTACGAGCCCGCCGGTGATGGCGGCGCCGCGCGCCACGATCGGCTTGTCGTTCTGGCCCACCACGTAGCCGACGACGATGCCGACCACGGCGAAGGCCGCGATGAGGACGAGCGTGATCCACCAGGGGGCGGAGACCGTGAGCACGTACTGGAGCGGGAACCAGAGCGCGGCGCCGAGGGCGGCCATGCCGAGCGCGGAGTAGAACGCGCGCCGGTTGCGCAGGCCCGTGGAGAGCGACGTGATGAGCACCGCGATGAGCGCGCCGAGCGCGGCGATGAGGAGGATGCCGAGCCCCGGGCGCGCGAACCACTCGGTGATCGTGAGGTACGTGAGCACGATCGCGGTGATGACGGTGGCGGAGCCGAACACGACGAGGCGGGGCTTCGGGTCGCCGCCGATGATGCTCATCCAGACGAAGCCGGAGAGGAGGGACAGCACCACGATGACCAGCGGCGGTATCGAGGGGTCCGTCAGGAAGTCGTTGAAGCCGATGGCGACGTACTGCTTCAGCAGCACGGCCACGAAGAAGACGGGGAGGGAGAAGAAGAGGAACGACGAGAACGTGACCGTGTAGTCGTAGCCGCTGTACTGGCGGAGGGCCGTCGTCATGCCGATGGCGACGCCGATGATGACGGCGATGATGGTGGCGATGGTCACCAGCTGGATGGTCTGGCCGGCCGCCGTGGCGATCATGCCGTTGACCTCGCGGCCGTCGATGGCGCGCCCCAGGTCGATCTGGCCGATGAACACCTTGAACACGCCCGCGAGCCAGGTGAAGTAGCGCAGCGGCGGCGGCACGTCGAGGTTCAGCGCCTCCGTGCGGGCCGCGATGAGCGCGTCGCGGTTGGGCGAGGGCGACTCGCGCAGGTCGGCGAGCGGATCACCCGAGTTGGCGGCCAGGTTGTAGATGATGAAGCTGGCGCCCAGGAGGACGAAGAACGACGCGACGAGGCGTCTCAAGACGAAGGTAAGCACAGGGCGACGACGTCCCTTTCTGTGTTCGGCCAGGGCTCGTGACCCGACCCGACGAGAGCATACGCGGCCGGATCCGCGGATCACGAATCGGCAACGGACATGGAGAGGGTGCCGAGGCCAGGTGGCCTCGGCACCCTCACGCTCACCCCGTTCGGGGGTGCGCGTTCACTGCTGCCGTGCTACTCGGCGGAGGTGTTCGCCGGTGCCCACTCGTCGAAGTTCCAGAAGAACGTCGGGGAGAGGAAGGCCGGCTTGACGCCCGTCACCGTGTCGCTCCAGGCCGTCAGGCCCGGGAACTGGAAGATCGGCGTCGTCCAGCTCTGCTCCTGGATGAGCGTCTCCGCCTGGATCAGGATCTCGCGCTGCTTGTCCGGGTCGGTCTCGGTGTCGAGCTGCGTGAACAGGTCGTCGATCTCCGGGTTGGACCAGCCGTAGTAGTTGTTGATGCCGCCGGTCTGGTAGTTCGGGCCGGACTCGCCGACCGCCAGGCTCGTGGACTGCCATCCGAAGAGGGCGATGTCGTACGAGTCGGGCTTGCTGGAGAGGTCGGCGCCCCACGTCGCGCTGTTCACGTCGATGAGGTTGAAGCCGGCCTGGCTGGCCGACTGGCGCATGAGCTCGAACTCCTGCTGGCGACGCGTGTTGCCCTGGCCGTAGAGGACGCGGGCGTCGATCGTGCCCGTGACGCCGGCCTCGGCGAGGAGCGCCTTGGCGCCCTCGATGTCGACCGTCTGGTCGGCGTAGCCGTTCTCCTTCACGGAGGCCTCGTAGTTCTCCGTGCCGGGCACGAAGACGTTCGAGTTGCGGAGCTCCGCGTCCTCCTGGAGGGGCTTGATGAGCTTCTCGAGGATCTCCTCGCGCGGCAGGGTCTTGAAGAACGCCTGGCGGACGAGCTTCGCCTTCTCCTCGTCGCCGCCGAACTTCGACGCGTCGAACGCGCCGCCGTTGGTGGTCTGGAGGTCGACGTGCTCGTACGTGCCCTCGGCCTGGCCCTTGTACTCGACGCCGCTGAGGCCCTGGACCTGCTTGAGGAGGTCAGCCGTGGGCTGGCCGGACGCGATCGAGACCTCGCCGTTCTCGAGGGCCTGGATCTGCGCCTGCGGGTCCGCGATGAAGCGGACCGTGATCTCCTGGTACTTCGGCTTCTTGCTGCCGGTGTACTCGGGGTTCGCGGTGAGCGTCACGTACTGGTCGGCCTTGAGGTCCGAGATGACGTACTGGCCGGTGGCCAGCGTCTTCTGCGCCTCGGCGGGCATGTCCGAGTAGCGGTAGCCGTCGTTCCAGATCTTGGAGACCGGGGCGAGGACGCTGGCGTCCTTGTCCTGGATGGCCGTGATCAGCTTCTCCTTGGCGTCCTCGGCCGACAGGTCGTCGTCCGGGAAGGCGAGCTGGGTCGTGCCGTGGGCGGAGACGCCGACGCCGTTGCCGGTCGCGACCTCCCAGTCGACGTACGGCTTGTCGTACGTGTAGGTGAGGCTGCGGCCGTCGTCGCCGATCTCGGGGGTCTGCGTGACGAGGCCGAGGCGGGTGTCCGCCACGGCGCCGGAGTTGAAGAAGACCTGGTCGTCGCCGGTGGTGACCGCGCCGGTCTCCTCGTCGGTCTGGACGTCGTCGCCGCCGACCGTGTTGACGTTCGTGGTGTTCGCCGCCCAGTTGAGCAGCATGTCCGCGGCGTCGACGGGCGTGCCGTCGCTCCACTTGACGCCGTCCGCGATGGTGAACTTCACCACGAGCGGGTCGTCGGAGACCTTCTCGTAGGTGCCGAAGTCCTCGTCCTTCACCAGGGTCGGGCCGTCGTCGTAGTAGTTGAACGAGCGGTTCGTCAGGTAGACGATGTTCGTGTTGGCGGTCGCGTTGCCGGTCGCCGACAGGTTGTTGTACTCGAGGAACGGGTCGTTCCAGGCCACGGTGATCGAAGAGCCGTCGATGACCTCGGACTCCTGAGCAGGCGCAGAGCAGCCGCTGAGGACGAGGGCACCGGAGACAATTGCAGCACCAGCCACCACAAGGCGTCTGATTTTCAATGTTCCTCCTGTGCATGGGAATGGCGCGGACCCACCGTGCGTGCGGTCGACCGCGCAGATAAGAACGACCCTAGGTACGGCTGGGAGTCTTTGCAAAAACTGGACGCAAACGTTACATACCGGTAACTCGGACGCGCGGATCCGCGCGTCGGGGTCCGGATCCGTGCGTCTCGACCGTCGGGATCGCGTGTTCCCACCGCCTCCGGCGACGGATCGCGTCGTCAGGGGCCTCACCGGCCACGCACGGCCGCCCGGCGGTCGGGCAGATGCGCGCGCCTAGGATCGGCCCGTGCCCGACGCCCCCGACCGCCCCCGCGCCCCCCGTCCGCTCCCGGAGCCCGCGACGCGGACCAGGCTCCGGTGGGAGATCGCGATCGTGCTCGGGCTGTCGCTCGGGGCGAGCGCGGTGTACTCGGTCCTCCGCATCGTCGACCTGTCGACCCGCGCGGAGTCGCTCGGCTCGCAGAGCGCGACCATCAACCGGAGCCTGAACGACCGGCAGGTCTTCGACCTCCTCTACCAGCTGCTCGACGTCGCCACCGCGCTCGTGCCGGTGGCCCTGGTGCTCTACCTCCTGTGGAAGCCCGGCCGGAGCGCGTTCCGCCGCATCGGCCTCGACCTCACCCGGCCCGGACGCGACGTCGCCGCCGGGTTCGGGCTCGCCGCGCTCATCGGCGTGCCCGGGCTCGGTCTGTACTTCGCGGGCCGGGCCCTCGGGATCACCGTGGATGTGGTCCCCACCGCCCTCGACTCCTACTGGTGGACCGTGCCGGTGCTCGTGCTGGTCGCGCTCCGCGCGGCCCTGCAGGAGGAGGTGATCGTCGTCGGCTACCTCTTCACGCGGCTCCGCGAGCTCGGCTGGGGGAACGGGCGGCTCGGGACGTGGACCGTGATCCTCGCCGCGGCGGTGCTGCGGGGCAGCTACCACCTGTACCAGGGCTACGGGCCCTTCGTCGGCAACGTGGCGATGGGGGTCGTGTTCGGCTGGTGCTACGTGCGGTTCGGCCGGACGGCGCCCCTCGTGGTGGCCCACCTGATCCTCGACGTCGTGAGCTTCGTGGGGTACCCGGTGGCGCTGCAGCTGCTGCCCGGCCTGTTCTCCTGAGCCGGATCCGTCGCGAGGTCCGGGGGCGGGGCCCTGGTCAACACGCCTCGCCTGTGCCTAACCTGGGAGTGCCGCACGACGAGGTGCGGCCTCATCTCGAGGAGATCACATGGGCGACGCCGCTCATCCGGTCGGGGACCCCCGGCCGGCCGTCGACTACCGGGAGGTCGAGGACTCGGCCCGGTTCCGGGAGCTGAAGCGCGCGCACCGCGGCTTCGTCTTCCCGCTGGCCGTCGCGTTCCTCGTCTGGTACTTCGCGTTCGTCCTGCTGTCGGACTACGCGCACGAGTTCATGTCCACGCCCGTGATCGGGAACGTGAACCTCGGGATCCTGCTGGGGCTCGGGCAGTTCGTCACCACGTTCGCCATCACCACCTGGTACGTGAGCCGGGCGAACGCGCGCTTCGACCCGATCGCCGCGGAGATCCGCGCCGACCTGGAGGAGCGCGAGCGCGTCGCTGCGGCGGGACCCCGCGGATCCACCCCGCCGAAGCGCCGGAAGGGCGGCCGACGGTGAGCGCGCCGGGCGTCTCGGCCATGGCCACCACGCCGACGACCGACACGGGCGATCCGGTCCTCAACATCTCGATCTTCGGGGCGTTCGTGGTCATCACCCTGGTGATCGTCTTCCGCGCGAGCCGGAACAACTCCACGGCCGCGGACTACTACGCGGCCGGCCGCTCCTTCACCGGGCCGCAGAACGGCACCGCGATCGCGGGCGACTACCTCTCGGCGGCGTCGTTCCTCGGCATCGTCGGCGCCATCGCCATCAACGGGTACGACGGGTTCCTCTACTCCATCGGGTTCCTGGTGGCGTGGCTCGTGGCCCTGCTGCTGGTCGCCGAGCTCATGCGCAACACCGGCAAGTTCACGATGGCCGACGTGCTGAGCTTCCGACTCAAGCAGCGTCCGGTGCGGCTGGCCGCGGCCACGACGACGCTCGCGGTCTGCTTCTTCTACCTGCTCGCCCAGATGGCGGGCGCCGGAGGGCTCGTCTCGCTGCTGCTCGGCATCGACGACCGGCTCGGGCAGTCGCTCGTGATCGCGGTCGTCGGGGCGCTCATGATCGTCTACGTGCTCGTCGGCGGGATGAAGGGCACCACCTGGGTGCAGATCATCAAGGCGTGCCTGCTCATCGCGGGCGCCGCCGTGATGACCGTGTGGGTGCTCGCGATCCACGGGTTCAATGTCTCGGAGCTCCTGGGCGCCGCGGCGGCCGCGGCCGACAAGCCCGTGCTCGAGCCCGGCAACCAGTACGGGGCCACGGGCATCACGAAGCTCGACTTCCTGTCGCTCGCGCTCGCGCTGGTGCTCGGCACGGCGGGCCTCCCCCACGTGCTCATGCGCTTCTACACGGTGCCGACCGCGAAGGAGGCCCGCCGGAGCGTCGTCTGGGCGATCTGGCTCATCGGCGTCTTCTACCTCTTCACCCTGGTGCTCGGCTACGGCGCGGGCGCGCTGCTCGGCAGCGAGCGGATCCTCGCGGCCCCCGGCGGCGTGAACTCCGCCGCGCCGCTCCTCGCGCTCGAGCTCGGCGGGCCGATCCTCCTCGGGATCATCGCCGCGGTGGCCTTCGCCACCATCCTGGCGGTGGTCGCCGGGCTGACCATCACGGCGGCGGCGTCCTTCGCGCACGACGTGTACGGCAGCGTCATCAAGAAGGGCCAGGTCTCGGCCAACGGCGAGGTGCGGGTCGCGCGGATCACGGTCGTCGTGATCGGGATCGTGTCGATCCTCGCGGGCATCGGCGCGAACGGGCAGAACGTCGCGTTCCTCGTCGCCCTCGCGTTCGCGGTCGCCGCGAGCGCTAACCTGCCGACGATCCTGTACTCCCTCTACTGGCGGCGGTTCTCCACGCGGGGCGCGGTGCTCAGCATGTACGGCGGCCTCGGGACGGCGCTCGTGCTGATCGCGTTCTCGCCCGTGGTGTCGGGCGCCGAGACGTCGATGATCCCGGGAGCCGACTTCTCGTGGTTCCCGCTGAGCAACCCCGGCATCGTGTCGATCCCCGTCGGGTTCCTGCTCGGCTGGATCGGGACGGTCACGTCGACGCGCAAGGAGGACGCGCTCGTCGCGGCCGAGATGGACGTGCGGTCGCTCACCGGGCACGGCGCCGAGAAGGCGACGGAGCACTAGGCCGACGGCGGCCGGACGTGCGACGAGGGCGGCGGGACCGGGTGGTCCCGCCGCCCTCGTCGTGCTCGCGTCGTCCGTCGTGCGTCAGCCCCGGATCAGGCGAACGCCTCCGGCGGCGGGCACGCGCAGAACAGGTTGCGGTCGCCGTACGCCTGGTCGATGCGGCGCACGGGCGGCCAGTACTTGTCGCGCACCAGGGTCGACACGGGGTAGACGGCGCGCTCGCGCGTGTACGCGTGCGTCCACTCCCCCGCGATGACGGACTCGGCGGTGTGCGGCGCGTTCCGGAGCGGGTTGTCGTCGGCCGGCCACTCGCCCGCGGCGACCGAGTCGGCCTCCTGCTTGATGCCGATCATGGCGGCGACGAAGCGCTCGACCTCGGCGAGGTCCTCGCTCTCGGTCGGCTCGACCATGAGCGTCCCCGGCACCGGGAAGCTCATCGTGGGCGCGTGGAATCCGTAGTCGACGAGGCGCTTGGCCACGTCGTCCACGGTCACGCCGGTGGCGGCGGTGAGCGGGCGGAGGTCAAGGATGCACTCGTGCGCGACGAGGCCGTCCTCGCCGGCGTAGAGGACCGGGTAGTGGTCGCGCAGGCGCGCGGCGATGTAGTTCGCCGAGAGCACCGCGGCGCCGGTCGCCTGCATGAGGCCCTCCGCGCCCATCATCCGGACGTAGGCCCAGCTGATGGGGAGGATGCTCGGGGACCCGTAGGGGGCCGCCGACACCGGGGCGCCGCCGTGCTCGATGGTCGAGACGACCCCGCCCTGCACGAGCGCGTGCACGTTGCGCTGCGCCTGCGGGTGGCCGGGCAGGAAGGGCGCGAGGTGCGCCTTCGCCGCCACCGGGCCGACGCCGGGCCCGCCGCCGCCGTGCGGGATGCAGAACGTCTTGTGCAGGTTGAGGTGCGAGACGTCGCCGCCGAAGTCGCCGAACCTGGCGAAGCCGAGGAGCGCGTTGAGGTTCGCGCCGTCGACGTACACCTGGCCGCCGGCCTCGTGGACGGCATCGCAGATCGCGCCGACCTCGTGCTCGTAGACGCCGTGGGTGGAGGGGTAGGTGATCATGAGGCCCGCGAGCGTGTCGCGGTTCTCGGCGATCTTCGCGCGGAGGTCGTCGAGGTCGACGTTGCCGAGCTCGTCGCATGCGACGACCACGACGCGCATGCCCGCGAGCACGGCGCTCGCGGCGTTCGTGCCGTGGGCGCTCTGCGGGATGAGGCACACGGTGCGCCCGGCGTCGCCGTTCGCGAGGTGGTGGCCGCGGATCGCGAGGAGGCCCGCGAGCTCGCCCTGGCTGCCCGCGTTCGGCTGCAGGCTCACGGTGTCGTAGCCCGTGACGTCGGCGAGCCAGGTCTCCAGCTGCAGCACGAGCTCCAGGTAGCCCTCCACGTCGTCGACGGGCGCGAAGGGGTGGATGGCCTGGAACTCGGGCCAGGTCACCGCCTCCATCTCGGTGGCCGCGTTGAGCTTCATGGTGCAGGAGCCGAGCGGGATCATGCCGCGGTCGAGCGCGTAGTCCTTGTCGGACAGGCGCTTGAGGTAGCGCATCATGCCGGTCTCGGACCGGTGCGTGGAGAAGACCGCGTGCGTCAGGTACTCGCTCGTGCGCACGGACGCCTCGGGGATCGACGACAGGTCGCCGGCCGCCCCCTCGTCGTCGGCGAGCTCCGCGCCGAATGCGCGGGCGACGACCCGGAGGTCCTCGGTGCGCGTGGCCTCGTCGACGCTGAAGCCGAGGGTGTCGGCGTCCACGCGGAGCAGGTTGACCCCGCCCCGGGCGGCGGCGGCGAGGATCTCGTCGGCGCGGCCGGGCACGGAGACCCGCACGGTGTCGAAGAACGCGGCGTGCAGCGGCTCGACGCCCACCGCGGCGAGCGAGCGGACGAGGCGGCGGGCGCCCCGGTTCGCCTGGCGCGCGATCACCCGGAGGCCCTTCGGCCCGTGGTAGACGGCGTACATCGACGCCATGACCGCGAGGAGCACCTGCGCCGTGCAGATGTTGCTCGTGGCCTTCTCGCGGCGGATGTGCTGCTCGCGCGTCTGCAGCGAGAGCCGGTAGGCGGGGTGCCCGGCCGCGTCCTGGCTGACGCCGACGAGGCGTCCGGGCATCTGCCGCTCGAGGCCGGCGCGCACGGCGAGGTACCCCGCGTGCGGACCGCCGAAGCCCATGGGCACGCCGAAGCGCTGCGAGGTGCCGACCGCGATGTCCGCGCCGAGCTCTCCGGGCGACGTGATGACCGTGAGGGCGAGCAGGTCGGCCGCGACGACCGCGAGGCCGCCCGCCGCGTGCACCCGGGCGATGACGGCGCTCGGGTCCCAGATGCGGCCGGAGGCGCCGGGGTACTGGATGAACGCGCCGAACGCGTCCGGCAGCTCCGCGGGATCCACCGTGGCGAGGTCGTGCGCGACCAGCTCGATGCCGAGGGCCGCGGCGCGGCTGTCGAGGAGCGCACGCGTCTGCGGCAGCGCGTCGGCGTCGATGAGGAAGACGGGGGTCTTCGCCTTCGAGGCCCGGCGCGCGAGGAGCATGCCCTCGACGACGGCGGTCGACTCGTCGAGCATGGACGCGTTCGCGGTCGCGAGCCCGGACAGCTCGGCCACCATCGTCTGGAAGTTGATGAGCGCCTCGAGGCGTCCCTGGGAGATCTCCGGCTGGTACGGCGTGTAGGCCGTGTACCAGCTCGGGTTCTCGAGCACGTTCCGGGTGATGACGGCGGGCGTGATCGTGTCGTGGTACCCGAGGCCGATCATCGAGGTGCGCACGCGGTTGCGGCCGGCGATGCGGCGGAGCTCCGCGAGCGCGTCGCGCTCGGTGGCGGCCTCGGGGAGCACGGAGTCGCCCTCGGTGCGGAACCGGCCGACCTGGATGGTCTCCGGCACCGCCTTCGCGAGCAGCGAGGCGATCGAGTCCTGGCCGAGGACGCCCAGCATGGTGGCGCGCGCCTCGGAGTCGATGCCGATGTGCCGTGCGCCGAACGCGCCGGGCGCGAACGCGGAGGACTCCTCCGCCGCATCCGGCACGGTGGAGGGGACGGGGGTCGCGGCCGGGCGCGTGCCGGCGTCGACGGCGGTCACTCGCCCACCAGCGCGCGGTACTCGTCGTGGCTGAGGAGCGCGGGGAGCGCCTCGAAGCGCACCTTCACCAGCCAGCCGGCCCCGAACGGGTCGCTGTTCACGAGGTCGGGCGAGGCGACGACGTCGTCGTTGACCTCGGTGACCGTGCCGTCGATGGGCGCGAAGAGCTCGCCGACCGACTTGGTCGACTCGATCTCGCCGACGACCTCGCCGCCCGAGAGCTCGTCGCCCACGGCGGGCAGCTCGACGAAGACGACGTCGCCGAGCTTGTCGGCGGCGTAGGCGGTGATGCCGACGGTCGCGACGTCGCCGTCGACCTGCACCCACTCGTGCTCGGCGGTGTACTGGAGGCTGGTCTGATCGGTCATGCGCGGGCCTTTCGCGAGTAGAACGGGAGGGTCACGACGGTGGCGGGCACGCGCGTGCCGCGGACGTCGACGGTGAGGCGCGTGCCGGGGGCGGCGAGCGCGGGATCTACGTACGCCATGGCCACGGGGTGGCCGAGCGTGGGCGACAGGGCGCCGCTGGTGACGATGCCGACGGGCGGCACGGCGCCCTCGGTCGCGTCCATCACGGCCTCGAGGGCGGCGGCGGAGTCGCCCACGGCCTCCTCGGCGTAGACGGGGTAGTCGGCGCGCGGTGCACGGCGACCCTCGGTGACGAGGCCGACGAGCACGCGCGCGACGGGGTCCGGGCCCCGCTCCACGGCGGCGCGCCCGCGGAAGCCGCCCTCCTTGCCGAGCGCGACCACCTTGCCGAGGCCCGCCTGCACGGGCAGCGTGTGGAGGCCGAGCTCGTGGCCGTAGAGGGGCATGCCCGCCTCGAGGCGCAGGGTGTCGCGGCAGGCGAGGCCCGTGGGCAGGAGCCCGAGCGGGGTGCCGGCGGCGACGAGCGCCTCCCACAGCGCGACGGCGTCCTCCGTGGCGACGTACAGCTCGTAGCCGTCCTCGCCCGTGTAGCCGGTGCGCGCGACGAGCACGTCCTGCCCGGCGAAGCGCGCCGGGGTCGCGCGGTAGTAGCGGAGCGCCTCGAGCGGCGCCTCGGTGTCGAGGCCCTCGGTGGCCTCGAGGATCGCGCGGGACACCGGGCCCTGGACGGCGATGAGCGCGACGTCGTCGCTCGCGTCGTCGACCTCGACGTCGTCGCGGTCCGCGGCGGCGTCGGCGAGGACGGCGAGCACGGGATCGTGGTTGCCGGCGTTGGCGACCACGAGGAAGGACTCCTCGCCGGTGCGGTAGACGATGAGGTCGTCGACGATGCCGCCCGAGGGGTCCAGCAGCAGCGTGTACTTCGCCTGCCACTCGGCGATGGCGGACAGCCGGCCGGCGAGGACGGAGTCGAGGAACGCCGCGGCGCCCTCCCCCTCGACGGAGATCTCGGCCATGTGCGAGATGTCGAAGATGCCAGCGGCCTCGCGCACGGCGCGGTGCTCGGCGAGGTCGCTCGTGTAGCGGACCGGCATGAGCCAGCCCGCGAAGTCGGTGAAGGAGGCGCCGGCCGCCTCGTGCACGGCGTGCAGCGGGGAGCGGCGGGGCTGCGCCTCGGCCGGGGCGTCGGCGGGTGCGTCGGGCATGGAGTCCTCCGGGTTCCTCCGGCGCGGGCGCGCCGGGTGCGGGACTCCCCCTCTGTCATGTGCCTGAGAGCTTCGCGCCGTCCGAGGACGGTGCTTTCACCGTGGGCGAGCCGTACGGGACGACTGCTTTTCAGAGTGGCCAGTGCATCGCGGTACAGGGACCTGAGAGATTGGCGGGGAGGCTTGCTCCTTCGGTGCTCCCGGAGGAGCTCTCCCGCGATGCGTGCGCGGCCGTGCTACGGGATCAGCATATCGAGCGGGACGTTTCCGTCGTGTGACGATCCGGGTCGCGTCCGCCGGACGTCGCGGACGCCCCGGACGCGACGACGCCCCAGACGCGACGACGCCCCAGACGCGACGCCGCCGCCGCCCCCTCCTCGGGTGCGACGGCGCCGGGTGGTCGGCGGGGCCGGGGTCAGACGACGTCGGGCGACGGCGCGGACGGGGTGGGAGCTCCCGGCTGCGTGCCGTCCTCGTCCTGGTCGATGACGCGGCGCACGTCGTCGGCGAGCTGCGCGACGCCCTCGGGCATCATCTCGAAGCCGTCGGTGGTGCCGACGTTGATGACGAGGCCGGTGCCCTCCGGGATCGCCTGGACGAGCTCGGCGGCGGGGATGGTGGCGACGTGGTCGGCGACGCTCGTGACCTTCTCGTCGATGCGGTCCTCGTGCGTGAACGCGGCGAGCATGGGCACGCCGTCGCGGTCGAAGAGGACCGGCTGGAGCTGGTCGGTCTCCGGGGTCAGGGGCGTCGCGGTGGGTACCACCACGGTCGTGTTGATGAACTCCGTGAGGACGGCGGTCATGTCGGACTCGCCGGCCTGGCCGCGCGCGATGGCCTGCTCGAGGGGGGTGGGCTCTCGGTCCTGTGAATCGGTCATGCGTCCATCGTGCCCGATCCGGCGGGGTGCCGGCTGACCGCGAGGGCGCGGGGCGCGGAGCGGGCACCGCGGGTCGGCGTAGGATCGTGACCTCCATCCGCCACCCGACCCGAGGGGAGCCGACCGTGTCGATCGGACGCCAGCGCCCCCGCGGAGAGCTCGAGGCCGCCATCATGGACGCCCTGTGGGACGCGGACGAGCCGCTCACCGGCAAGGACGTCGTCGCGCGCATCCCGGATCCGCGGCCCGCGCTCACGACCGTGCTCACGGTCCTCGACCGGCTCGGCCAGAAGGGCCTCGTCACCCGCTCGGACGAGGCCCGTGCCCTCACGTTCGCGCCCGCGCGATCGCGCACGGACCACGCCGCGTCGCTCATGTCGGGCGCGCTCGCGGCCACGAAGGACCGCGAGGCCGCGCTGCTCCGCTTCGCGGGGACGCTCGACGGCGACGACCTCCAGGCCCTGCGCCGCGCCCTCGGCGGGGACGACCGGGCCTAGCGCCGGTCGTCGGCGCCGTCGGTCGGACCGCCGACGCTCCGCCCGTCCTCGCCCGGGAACCGGCGCGACGACCGCCGCACCACCCCGAGCACGACGAGCACGGCGGCCGCGAGGATCACCAGGCCGATGAGGAGGAACACCCACACGGGCGTGGTCTCCGCGGCGTCGGCGAGCGGCACGGACTCGCCGGACTCCGCGTCCGTGGTGGGCGCGGGAGCGGACCCCTGCGTGCCCTGCGTCGTCATGGTGCCCTCGGGCTCCGGCGTCGCGGTGGCCGCGCTGCCCGCCCACGCGTCGCCGCATGCCGGGGCGGCGAGGACCGCGGGCGTGCCCGTGGTGTCGCCCTCGGGTGCGTAGGTGAAGGAGTAGGTGCCGTCGATGGGGTGGCTGTCGCTCGAGACCGCGCGCCACGTGACCTGGTACGTGCCCGCCGTGCCGAGCGCGATGCGGCTCGTGGCCGTGGTGCCGTCGACCGTGACGCAGCCGTCCTCGTGGAAGGTGCCACCCGAGGCGTTCACGACCTGGATGGCGAAGCCCGAGTTCTGCGCGTCGAGCGAGAGGAGGTCCTCGCTGAAGTCGAGGGCGATGGTGCCGGGCTCGGCGGTGACGGTGGCGTCCGCCG
This sequence comes from Clavibacter sp. MX14-G9D, assembly GCF_032917815.1. Lineage (NCBI taxonomy): Bacteria > Bacillati > Actinomycetota > Actinomycetes > Micrococcales > Microbacteriaceae > Clavibacter > Clavibacter sp. MX14-G9D. The sequence continues at coordinate 17,119 of NZ_JAVCVL010000026.1, forward strand.
CGGGAGTGGATCCCACGAGGCGGTCGTGCGCGGAGGCGAGACCCGCGGGGATCATCGCACCGCCCAGCACGAGCGCGGCGGCGGCCGCGGCGAGCGCGGCGCGTCGGAGGGGGGACGGGGTGCGGGGGTGGAGCGGAGACGCCATGGGTCCATCATCCCCCGGCCGGGTCACCGGCGCCTGAGGCCGGAGGCGCGTCCCCTGGCGGTCACGGCCTCCCCCAGGCATCGACCTCGACCGGCGCGGAGGGGCAGGGTGGAGGGACGGCGGCGCGCACGGCGCCCGCACCCGAGCACGAGGAGGACCCGTGGCCCCCGACGACGACGACATGCCGAGCACCATCCGGCGCTCCCCCGAGCACGCCCAGGCGACCTGGTCGGCCGCGCACGCCTCCGCGGAGGAGCAGTACGGATCTGGGGAGCGCGCGGAGCGCACCGCCTACGCCGCGCTGAAGCACGGCTTCGAGAAGGTCGGCGACCACTGGGAGCCGAAGGACGAGAAGGGCCCCTCCGACGACGGGGCCGAGCGCCGCGGCGCGGGGACGCAGGGCGGGGTGGACGCGAACGCGTCGAAGGCGCACCTGATGGACTTGGCGCGCCGCCTCGACGTGAGCGGCCGCAGCCGCATGACGAAGGACGAGCTGGTGGACGGGATCCGGAAGGCGAACGACCGGGAGACCCGGAGGGCCCGCGAGAGCGGCGACTGACGCCGGGAGCGGGGACGCGCCGTGACGCGTCCCCGCTCCCGGCCGGTGGTCAGCCGACCGTCGTGCCGCCGCGGAAGTCGTCGAGCACCGTCAGCAGGGCACCCTGCGTCCAGAGGCCGACGCGGCCGGTCGCGTCGTGGAAGCGCTCGGCGTCCGCGGCGGAGAGCTCCGTCGTGGCGACGAGGTCGTCGTCGAGGAGGACCTCCACCGTGTCGTCGGCCGTGTAGCGCGCCGTGAGGACGTCGCCCGCGAGCAGCTTCACCGGGATCGCCGGGTAGGCCGTGCGGGTGCCGTCGGTCGCGATCGCCGTGGTGGTGATCGCCTTCGTGCGCGCGTCGTAGGTCACCGTGATCGCGCCGCGGTCGACCGTGCGGGCCGACTGCGACTTGAGCACGAGGCCGACCGACTGCGCGGTGCGGGACACCTTCGTGAGGCGCACCGCCGCCTCCTGCGTGGCGCCGAGCGCCTCGCCGTGGAGGAGCGCGCCGCCCTGGTACGGGCGGAGCGTGCCGGCCGCGAGGCGGTAGGCGGTCGCGGCGGTGGACCCGGTCCACGATCCGCCGACCGCGGAGCCGCGGCGGGCGAAGTCGTCGAGGACCGCCGCCTGCACCCGGAAGGTGCGCGTGACGGCCTGGGCGGGCGCGAACGCGTCATCCCCCGCCTGCGTCGCGGTGATGGTGCAGACGCCCGCGGACGTGGGCGTGAGCCGCGCGCCGTCGACCTCGCACGCCCCGGAGGCCGCGAACGACACGGGCAGGCCCGAGGTCGCGGTGGCCGTCACCGCGATGGGGTCGCCGCCCGCGGTCGCGCGGGTGGGCGCGGTGAACGCGATGCTCTGCTCGGCGAGCGCCGAGGGGCCGCCGGAGACCAGGAGGAAGCTGACCTGGACGTCCGGTCCCGCCGCCTTCGCGATCTCCACCTCCAGCACGCCGTCCGCCCCGACGACCGCGGTGTACGCGCTCGAGGAGTCGGCGCCGAAGGGCCGCGCCCGCTCGACGACCTGCCCGTTCAGCGTGATGCGCGCGGTGCGGCTCGCGGTGGTCCACGGGTCCGAGAACCCGAGGTCGACGCGGTGCTCGCCGGGCGTCAGCCCGCCGAAGGAGTACGTGAGCGTCGCGCCCGACTTCGCCCAGCGGAGCGTCGAGTACAGGTCGCCGCCGGCGTCGCCCTTCACGTCGCTCGATCCGGTCCAGCCCCAGGTGGTGCCGGTGGCGGGATCCGTGCCGAGCGGCTGCTCGGGCACCGATCCGAGGAGCGGCGCGTCGCCCGCGGCCGCCTGCACGACGGCCTTCCAGTCGGCCGTCGCCCAGCCGCCCGCGTCGACCGCGTACTCGAGGTCCTGCGGGACGACGACCACGCGGCGGACGAGCGTGCGCCCGTCGTCGAGCGTGCCGCGCAGCTGCACGGGACCGGCCCCGGCGAGCGCCGCGGCGTCCCAGGTGATGCCGGTCGTCGTGGTCGTGCCGTCGCTCCGCACCTCGACCTCGCCGGGCAGCGACGAGGCGTCGTCGGTGCGCACGGTGGCGGGGATCTCCGTCGTGACCTCCCAGGGCGCGTAGGCCGGGATGTCGCGGACGCTCCACGTGCCCGGGTCGGTGAGCGTCATGGATCCGCCCTCGCCGAAGGAGAGGGGCAGCCAGATGTAGGGCGCGTTCGCCAGGTCGTCCGGCGTCCACCGGTCGCCCATGTAGACGAAGCGGCCGTCCTCCGGGTCGATGGGGATCACCGAGGTGCTCTGCGACCCGAAGGTCGTGGCGGCGCTGTCACCCTGCGCGGGGTTGCCGCGGTCCGTCCAGGTGCCGAGGATGTCGGTCGCCGTCGCGTACGAGGCCGGGTTGGGGTTCCAGCCGGTCGCGCCCGAGGTGATGAGGTAGTAGGTGCCGTGCGACTTGAAGAGCACGGGCGCCTCGCGGTGCGCGCCGATGTAGGGGCGCGTGAAGTCGACGCCCTTCACCGCGTCGGCGGGCCCGGTCGCCAGCGCCGTGTAGTCGCTGTCGAGCTTCGAGATGTAGAGCGAGTAGTTCTCCTCGCTCGAGTAGATGATGTAGGCCGTCCCGTCGTCGTCGACGAACAGGTTCATGTCCCGGGCCATGCCCTTGCTGCTCGGCTGGTAGTCGGGCTCGCCCGGAGGCGCCTCGTGGAGCCGGTGGTCCTGCAGGTAGCGGAACGGGCCGGTCGGCGAGTCGGACACCGCGACGCCCGCGGTGGCCTTCGCGTACTGCGCGTCGCTCGTGGCGGTGGGACCGTCGGTGTGGATCCACATGACCCACTGGCCGGTCGCCTCGTTGTGGATGACCTTCGGGCGCTCCAGGATCGCGGCGGGGCGCGAGGACCCGGGCGCGGGCGTGGTGCCGAGGTCCTCGTAGACGGCGGCACGCGCGTCGGCGTCGAGGTCGCCGTAGAGGCCGGCGAAGAAGGGGTCGGCGTCGAACTGGTCGGGCGACGACATCGCCCGGAGCGCGAGGCCCTCGTCGGTCCACGCCTCCAGGTCGCGGGAGGAGTACACGTGCACGCCGGGACTCGACGCGTAGCCGTTGGAGCGGTCCTCGCCGTACCAGTAGTAGATGGTGGCGCCGGTCTCGTCGACCGAGGGGACGATCTGGCCGCCGTGCGCCTGGATCACGTTCCCCTCGGTGTCGAGGCGGGCCTCGCCCGGGGTGAAGGTCGCGTCCTCGACGGCGGCGGGAGCCGACGGGGCGACGGCCGCGGGCGCGGCGGCGGCGGCCGGCGCGTGCGCTCCGGACGGCGTCGCGGCGTGCGCGGGCAGGCCGGCGAGGGACAGGGCGGTGGCGAGGCCGGCGGTCATGGCGACCGCGCGCATCCCCCTCCGCCTCGGGCGTCGCTCGGGTGCTCCGTCCGCGGGCGTCCCGCGTCCTGGTGCGGATGGTTGCGTGATCATCATCGATCATCCTCCTGGTGCGCGATGCGGATCGGGACGCGCCGCATCGTCGCGGAGCCCCCTCGCATCGCGTCCCACGCTAGTCGCGGATTCCTCAGATGCCGGAAAAGGGACGCGGGGCGAATGCCGATCCCGCTCAGCCGAGGTCGACGCGGAACAGCTCGCACTCGGCGTCGTAGTAGCCGCGGGTGCGGCCGAGGGCGCGCATCCCGATGCGCCGGCACACGGCCTGCGACGGCGCGTTCGCCGGGTTCGTCACGGCCAGGACGCGCGTCAGGCCGCCGGCGGCCGCGTGCGCCAGGACGCGGCGCGCCGCCTCCGTCGCGACGCCACGACCCCAGGCGTCCGGGTGCAGGTGCCAGCCGATCTCCGTCTCGCCCTCCGCGGGCGCGTCGCGCGGGGCGGGATCGTCCGCCGTCACGGGATCCGCCGACGCGGGGAGCCCCTTCAGCAGCAGCGACCCGAGGAGGGCGCCGTCCGCGCGGCCGGCGATCGCCCAGATCCCGCGCACGGGGTGGTCGAACGCGGCGTAGCGGTCCGCGCGCGCGGCCGCCTGGGCCGGATCCGCCTCGACGCGGCCCGAGCCGATCCACCGCTGCACCTCGGCCCGGGAGTGCAGGTCGAGGAGGA
>NZ_JAVCVL010000260.1:0-3437 GCF_032917815.1 Clavibacter sp. MX14-G9D
CGGACCGCGGACCTCGCGGGCGACGCGCGCCGGGGCGCGGCGGCGCACCCGTCCCTGCCGTCGCGGGCCCTCGACCTCGTGCTGACCGGCGGCGAGGACCACGCGCTCGTCGCCGCGTTCCCGGCCGGGACGGCGCTCCCGGGGCCCTTCCGGCCGATCGGGGTCGTCGCGGAGGCCGGCGGGACCGGACCCGCCGTGACCGTGGACGGACGCCCCTACGCCGGCCCGCGGACGCCGCTCGGCGGCTGGGACCCCTACGCCGACTGGGACGGCGCGCGCTAGGAGACGTCGTCCCCCGCGTCGGCCACGGCCCACCACACCACGGTGTCGCCGTACGCCCTCCGGCGGTCGAGGCGCAGTCCCGCGGGCCACGACGGCTCCGCGGAGCGCGAGCTCCGCTCCACCATCACCACCGCGCCGTCGACGAGGCGCGGGACGAGGGCGGCCAGCTCCTCGGCGAGCTCGACGTCGCCGACCTCGTACGGCGGGTCGAGGAACGCCAGGTCGTAGGAGCCGCGGTCGCCCGCGAGGAACGCGTGGACGCTCTGGGCCGCCACGCGGATGCGGGGCGCGGACCCGGTCGGCGCGGCCCGCTCGATGAGGAGGGCGTTGGACCGGCACACGGCCGCCGCGGGCACCGCGCGCTCCACGAGGACCACGTCGACCGCGCCCCGGCTGGCGGCCTCGAGCCCGAGCGCGCCGGATCCGGCGTAGAGGTCGAGCACGCGCGCGCCGTCGAGCGCGTCCCGGGCCTCGAGCCCGGAGAACAGCGCCTCGCGCACCCGGTCGCTCGTGGGGCGCGTGCCCGTGCGCGGGACGCGGAGCACGAGGGAGCCGGCGTACCCGGCGACGATGCGGGTCACGACGCCGCTCGCCGGGAAGTCGGGACGGCGGCGTTCGGAGCGGGGTGCACGGGCGACGATGCTACCCGCCCTGTCCGCGGCCGGCGCCTCCCCGGACGCGCCCGGGTCGCTGACGTATGCTCCAGGGACGCCCACGACGCTGGAGGATCTGCGTGACGAGCCCCGAGTCCGAGTCCGTTCCCCTGCACGCCGGATCGGGCCCCCACCCCGCCCGCATCCGCCCGGCCTCCCGCGCCGGTGCGCACGCCCCCGCCGGCCGCGGGTCCGCCGCGATGCCGCTGGAGGAGGTGCGCCGGCTCGCCGACCTCATCCTCGGCAACATCGACAGCGTCATGTCCGGGAAGCACGACGCCACCCGGATGGCGCTCACGGTGTTCCTCTCCGGCGGCCACCTCCTCATCGAGGACGTGCCGGGGGTCGGCAAGACCATGCTCGCCAAGGCGCTGGCGCGGAGCGTCGACTGCACGGTCAACCGCATCCAGTTCACGCCCGACCTCCTGCCCTCCGACGTCACGGGCGTCTCGGTGTACAGCCAGGCCGACCACCGCTTCGAGTTCCAGCCGGGCGCCGTGTTCGCCAACATCGTCATCGGCGACGAGATCAACCGCGCGAGCCCGAAGACGCAGTCGGCGCTCCTCGAGTGCATGGAGGAGGGGCAGGTCACGGTCGACGGCCTCACCCACGGCCTGCAGCAGCCCTTCACGGTCGTCGCGACGCAGAACCCGGTGGAGATGGAGGGCACGTACGCGCTGCCCGAGGCGCAGCGCGACCGCTTCATGGCCCGCATCTCGATGGGCTACCCGGACGCCGCCGCCGAGCTCGCCATGCTCCGCTCCCGCGACACGGTCAGCCCCCTCGACGAGCTCCGCCCGGTCGTCGACGCCGACGAGCTCGACGCGATGATGCACGCGGCCCGCGGCGTCTACGTCTCCGACCCCGTGTCGCGGTACACCGTCGCCATCGTGCAGGCCACGCGCGGCCACGAGGACATCCGCCTCGGCGCGAGCCCCCGCGCCACCCTGCAGCTCATCCGCGCCGCCAAGACGCGGGCCGCGCTCGACGGGCGCGACTTCGTCCTGCCGGACGACGTCGACGCCCTCGCCGCGCCCGTCCTCGCCCACCGGCTCGTCGCCACCGGGCGCGCGCTCGGGCAGCGCGGGCGGGGCCAGGCCGCGGTCGTCGAGATCCTCGAGCGCATCGTCGCCTCGACCGCCGTGCCGCTCAGCGCCGCGGGACGGACGCGCTGACCCCGTGCCGCCCCTCGCGCGCCTGATGCGCCGGATCGGCATCGACGCCGTCCCGCACCCGACCCTCCGCGGGATCGCCCTGCTCGCCGCGGGCGTCGCCGCCTTCGCGGGCGCCTTCATCGCGGGCCGGCGCGAGTTCGTGTTCATCGGCGTCGCGCTCCTCGCCCTCCCGCTGCTGGCGGCGGTCTGGCTCGTCGTCGCCCGGGTGCGCCTGCACGTCGAGCGCACGTTCACCGCCGACGTCGTCGAGTCGGGCACCCCGACCACCGTGACGGTCTCCGTGGCGAACGTCGGCCCCCTGCCGACGCCGCGCGCCTGGGCCGTCGACCTCGTGCCCGGCCCCGACGGCGCCACCCCGCCGGCCGAGTTGCCGTCCCTGCGGGGGCTCGCCCGTGGGTCCCGCCGGTCGTCGGCGCGTCCGGTCCTCCGGTACGACCTGACGCCCGAGCGCCGCGGCCTCCACGAGGTGGGACCGCTCGCGGTCGAGGAGCACGACCCCTTCCGCCTGATGGTCCTCCGGCACGTCGGGGGCGGCACGACCCGGCTCGTCGTCACGCCGCGCATCGCGGACCTCGAGGCCGAGCCCGGCGGCCAGGTGTCCTCCGAGGGCGAGTCCGAGCGGGTGCAGCGCCGCGCCGACGGCGGCGAGGACGACCTCGGCACGCGCGAGTACCGGGCGGGTGACCCGCTCCGCCGCGTCCACTGGCGCGCGACCGCGCGACACGGCGAGCTCATGGTGCGGCAGGAGGAGCAGCGCTCGAGCCCCCGGTCGCTCGTGCTGCTCGACACCCGGACGGCGGGCTTCCCCCTGCACCCGGCCGTGGACGCGGATCCCGACGCGGACGTCGACGGCGACCGCGCCTTCGAGCGCGCGGTGGCGTTCGCCGCGTCGATCGGCGTGCACCTGCAGCGCGGCGGCTACGCGGTGCAGCTGGTCGAGACGGCGGGCGGATCCGCGGGCCCCGGCGACCTCCCGCCCGGCGACTCCGCCGCGGAGGGGGATCTCCTGCTCCACCTCGCCGAGGTCAGCCCGGCGGCCGTCGACCCCGATCGCGACGGCGTTCAGGAGGTCCTGTCCGACCTCCGTCGGAGCCGTCGCGCCGTCCCGGTGCACGCGGTCCTCGGTCACCTCGACGCGCACGAGGCGCACCGGCTGGCGGGGCTGGGCGCGGCGTGCCGTCCCGCGGTCGCATTCCTCGCCGTGACCGGCCGCGTCGGCGGCCGCGACGATGCCGAGGCGCAGCGGATCCTCCGCGACGCCGGCTGGCACACGGTCGTCCTCGACGAGGCCACGCGCCCCGCCGACGCCTGGCGCGCCGGCCGCACC
>NZ_JAVCVL010000261.1:0-3427 GCF_032917815.1 Clavibacter sp. MX14-G9D
GCCGCGCACAGCGCCGCGGCCGCCGCGGCGGGCACGGGCAGCGGATCCCCCGGGGCGGCGTCCGGCGGGGTGCCGGCGGACGCCAGGAGCGCGAGGACGACCAGGCCGAGGCCGGCGGTCACGGCCGAGGTGGACACCAGGACGATGCCCGTCCGGAGGCGCTGTCTCCCACCCGACGACCTCGCGCGCGCATCCCCCGCCCGTCGCCGTCGCATGGGTCCAGTGGATCGATCCCGGGAGCCGCTCGCAAGCGGCCGCACCGCCGGAGCGCCGTCCGGGCGGACGCGCGCGCCGGGAGGGAGCATCCTCGGAGGCATGTCGCCTCTCCTCCTCGCCGGGCTCGCCGGTCTGCTCTCCGGGCTGTCGCTGGTCGTCGGATCGCTCGTCGCGTGGTTCGCGAGGGTGCCGCGGGAGGTCGTCGCGCTCGTCATGGCGTTCGGCGCCGGCGTGCTGATCTCGGCGCTCGCGTTCGACCTCGTCGACGAGGCCGCGGCGAGCGGCGGATTCCTGCCCACCATCGCCGGCTTCGTCGCCGGCGCCGTCGTGTACGTGGTGCTCGACCAGCTGCTCGAGCACGGCGGGTTCCGTCGGAAGCCGCACCGGCGGAAGGGCGGCGGGGGCGGCACGGGCGTGGGGATCGCGCTCGGCGCCCTGCTCGACGGCGTCCCCGAGACGGCCGTGCAGGGCCTCAGCCTCACGGGCGGCGGGACGCTGAGCGTCGGCGTGCTCGTGGCCGTCGTCATCTCGAACCTCCCGGAGGGGATGTCGAGCACCGCCGACCTCAAGGAGGACGGCCGCGGCCCGCGCTACGTCTTCGGGCTCTGGACCTCGATCGCCGTGGTCTGCGCCCTCTCCTCCCTCGGCGGCTACGCGCTGCTCGGCGGGCTCCCGGAGAGCGGCCAGTCGGTGGTGATGGCGTTCGCGGCCGGGGCGATCCTCGCGATGATCTGCGACACCATGATCCCCGAGGCGTTCCGCAAGGCGCAGGCGCTCACGGGCCTCGTGACGGTGCTCGGGTTCGTGGCCAGCTACGCGGTGCACCAGGCGGGCTGAGCCGGGCGGATCCGCGGAGCCCGGGTCCGTCGCGGAGATGCGGCGGCGGCGGGGCCGGTAGGCCTGCCGGCCGGTAGGCCGGTCAGTCGTCGGCGGGCCGGTCCCGGGGCGAGACGTTGAAGCGGTGCAGCAGGCCCGCGAGCTGCTCGACCTCGGTCGTGTCCCACGCGGAGAGCCGGTTCTGCAGGCGCTCGCGCGTGCCGGAGCGCACGTCCGCGAGGCGCTCCTCCGCCAGCGGCGTGAGCGTGAGGATGGTGGAGCGGCGGTCCTCGGGATCCGGCTCGTCCTGCACGTAGCCGGCCTCGCGCAGCACGCGGAGGTGGCGGCTGACCGAGCTCTTGTCCATGAGGAGGCCCGCCGCGACGGCGCCCGCGGAGGACGGGCCGGCGGTGCGGATCCAGCGCGCGACCGCGAAGGCGCCGGGCTGCAGGCCGGGGTGGAACGTCGCGGCCTCCTCGATGCGCAGGGAGCGGATCGACATGAGCAGCGCCCCGAGCTCGGACGCCACCGACGAGACGGCGGCCGCGCGCCCGTCGACCGGGGCGTCGGCGGGGCGGTCGGGTGTCGGCTCCGGGATCACGTGGAGACCCTAACCGACGCCGATCAGGGCGCCCGGTACGCGTTGCGGCCGGCGGTGGAGGTGGCGAGCTCGACCGCCGACAGCCCCAGCGCGGGCGCCGCCGAGTCGAGCAGGCCGATCCGCAGCGCGGTCACCGACCGCTCGGGGCTCGTGTCCCGCCCGATGCCCGGGACCACGACGCTGCCCGGAGGCGCCCCCGGGCGGTCCGGCTGCACGTTCACCATGACGGACAGGACGCTCGGGAGCGGGTTCACGACGGCCGCGACCGCCGTCACGAGACGTCCCGAGAGCGTGGAGAGCGTCGCTCCCAGGGTCGTCACGGGCGTGACGAGCAGGGAGCCCAGCGTGGTCGTGAGGGTGGAGACGAGGGAGGAGCCGAGCCCCCGGACGAGCGCCGAGAGGAGGTCGATGTTCCCCAGCCCGAGCCCGGCCAGGATCGGGTTGAGGGTCGCGCCGAGCCCGAGGGCGTCGGCCGTGACCGCCAGCTGACGAGCTCCCGACGCGAGGTCGCCGAGGGTGCCCTCGTAGCCCACGCCGACCTTCAGCACCCTGATGCCGAGCAGGGTGTTCGAGGTCCTCACCTCGGTCGTCAAGGCGATGCTCACCTTGACGGCCTGGAGCGCGGTCGTGAGGGCCGTCTGGATCTCCGCGGTCCGGGTGTCCATCAGGACCCCGACCCGGGCGCTGATCGCGTTCACGACCGGGGCCGACAGCACCAGCTCGGTGTTCGGCGGCAGGCCGTTCAGCCCTCCGGGCCCGCGGCCGGTGAGGGCGGCGAGGTCGACCAGCACCGTGCCGGTGGCGAGGTCGATCGCCACGCTGCCGTCGGGACTGCGCAGGGGCTTGGTGAGCAGCGGCGTGACGGCGGCGGTCGCCGCCTCCACCCCGGTGAGCGTGACCGAGCCGGTGAGCCCCGTGGTGACGAGCCCGCCGATGAGGGCGTCGAGGGCGGAGCCGACGGAGGTCGCGATGGTCCCGGTCGTCCCCGACAGGGCCGCCACCGCGGCGGGCAGGACGGTCGTGGTCGTGTTCCCCACGGCGGTGGCCACGCCCCCGACGACGGGGCTCGCCACCCGGAGCTCGAGGCCCGCGATGCCGTACTCGCGGATCACGCCGTCGACGGAGCCGTCCCCCCAGAGGGCGCTGCGGCGCGCGGAGCACCAGTCGAGGGTCGCGCGGGAGGCCACGGCGCCCACCGCCAGCTCCGCGCGGGCGATGTCCGTGGTGGCCGGGAGGACGCGGGCAAGGCTGATGGTCGCCCGCCCGGGCAGGGACGCCGACGTGCCGGAGGTCACGCCGACCCCGCCGGAGTCGGACACGAGCCCGCTGGCCGCCGTGGAGGTCCCCGTCTCGGTCACGCGCACGTACTGGTTGAGGGCTCCCGCGGATCCGGCGGGCAACCCCGCCGACAGGCCCGTGAGGTCCAGGGCGGCCGCGCCGGAGACCGCCGTGATGGCGAGCGGGTTCGCATAGGCGCCGGATCCGAGGCTGGGGGCGGTCGCCGGGGTGCGTCGCGAGCCGGGCGCGGCGTCGTCGACGGCCGAGAGGCCGGACACGCCCGCGACGGTGTCGAGCGGGAGGGAGAGGAGGCTCCCGCGCAGGAAGCGCGCGGACGCGGTGGTCGTGAAGCCCGTGGAGGTGCCGCAGTCGAGGTCCTCCGTGCCGATGGCGCCCTTCGCCCACTCGCGGTCGGTCCACGCGGCGGCGACCGGCACGATGCCCGGGGTCACCGCGCCGGCGACCAGCGCGACGGCGACGCCGGCGGCGACGAGCGACGGGGCGCGGCCGGCGAGG
>NZ_JAVCVL010000262.1:0-3421 GCF_032917815.1 Clavibacter sp. MX14-G9D
CGGAGCGCCCGGCCGCCGAGCGCGACGGCGCCGCGCACCCGGGCGCCGGGCGGCAGCGTCCCGAGCACGGCCTGCGCGGTGAGCGACTTCCCGGATCCGGACGCCCCGACGAGCGCGACGCGCTCGCCGGCGCTAATGCGGAGGTCGACGTCGTGCACGAGGGCGGCGCGGTCGAGGGAGACGGACAGGGAGCGGACGTCGAGGGCGGGATGCACCGGGCCTCCGTCCACGGACGCCCGGGGCCGGACGATCCGGGGGCGCTCCCGACGACCTTAGTGATACCCGTTCTCGATATCAAAACCGCGCCGGGGCTCGAGCCACGCCAGGGCTCGGGAGCCCACGGCGCGGCTCGAGCCCGGGGTCAGCCCCGGATGCCGCGCAGGAGCAGGGCCGTCGTCACCGCGGCCTCCGCCGCCTCGGCGCCCTTGTCCTCCTTCGAGCCCGGGAGCCCGGCGCGGTCCAGGCCCTGCTGCTCGTCGTCGAGGGTGAGGAGCCCGAAGCCGATCGGCTTGCCCGTGAGCAGCGACGCCTGCGTGAGGCCCGACGTCGCCGCGTCCGAGACGTACTCGAAGTGCGGCGTGCCCCCGCGGATGATGACGCCGAGCGCCACGACCGCGTCGGCCCCGGCGTCCAGCGCCGCCCGCGCGACCACGGGCAGCTCGAAGCTGCCGGGCACGCGGATCACCGTCGTGGTGACGCCGGCCGCGTCGAGCACGCGCCGCGCGCCCGCGAGCAGGCCCGCGCTGATCTCGTCGTGCCAGCGTCCGGCGACGACCGTGACGGCCAGCCCCGACCCGTCGAGCGCGGTGGGGTCGATCTCGGGTGCTCCGTGTCCGCTCATGCGGTCTCCTCCTCGGGGGCCGCGGGCGCGGCGGGTCGTGCGCCGGCGGGGCCGGTCGCGGTGGTGGTCGTGAGCCCGTCGGGCGCCTGCGCGTCCGGGTAGGCGTCGGATCCGATGCGCATGTCGGTGTCGACGACGACGGCCGCCGGCTCCTCGGCGAGGGCCAGGCGGTGGCCCATCCGGTCGCGCTTGGTGGCGAGGTACCCCGCGTTCGCGGCGGTGAGGCCGACGACGAGCGGCACGCGCTCCGTCACGCGCACGCCGTGGGCCTCGAGCTGCCGGACCTTCTCGGGGTTGTTGGTGAGCAGGCGCACGTCCTCGATCCCCATGTCCTGCAGGATCGCCGACGCCGCGCCGTAGTCGCGGGCGTCCGCCGGCAGCCCGAGGGCGATGTTCGCGTCGAGCGTGTCGAAGCCGTCCTCCTGCAGCCGGTAGGCGCGCAGCTTGTTGATGAGGCCGATCCCGCGTCCCTCGTGCCCGCGCAGGTACACGACCACGCCGCCCGCGTCCTGGATCTCGTCGAGCGCCGCGTCGAGCTGCGGCCCGCACTCGCACTTGAGGGACCCCAGCGCCTCGCCGGTCAGGCACTCGGAGTGCACGCGCACGAGCGTGCCGTGCGCGCTCGGGACCCCGGAGACGACGGCGACGTGGTCGGCGCCCGTCGTGCGGTCGCGGTACGCCCGCAGCTGGAAGGTGCCGTGCGTGGTCGGGACCGTGGTCTCGACCTCGAAGATGACGCGCGACGCCTCGGGGATCGCCACCGCCGGCTCGAGCGCCCGGTCGCAGTGGAACTCCTCCAGGTGCGCTTTGAGCGCCTCGATGGTGACGACCAGCACGCCCTCGGCCTCGCCGAGCGCGAGGAGCCCGGGCAGGCGCATCATCTCGCCGTCGTCCTGCACGATCTCGCTGATCGCGCCGACGGGCGTGAGTCCCGCGAGCGTGAGGAGGTCGACCGCCGCCTCCGTGTGGCCGTCGCGCTCGCGCACGCCGCCCTCCACCGCGCGCAGCGGCAGGATGTGGCCCGGCCGGTGCAGGCTCGTGGGCACGCTCTCGAGGTCCGCCAGCACGCGGAGGGTGTGCGCGCGGTCGGAGGCGCTGATGCCCGTGGACAGCCGGTCGGCCGCGTCCACGGACACCGTGTACGCGGTGCCGCGCGGGTCGCGGTTGTCGGCCACCATGAGCGGCAGCTCCAGCCGGTCGGCGATCTCGTTCGTCATGGGCGCGCAGATGAAGCCGGAGGAGTGCTTCACGAGCCAGGCCACCCACTCGGGCGAGGCGGACTCGGCGGCGAGCAGCACGTCGCCCTCGTTCTCGCGGCCCTCGTCGTCGACGACGATCACGGGGCGGCCGGCGCGCAGCTCCTGCAGGGCGGCGGGGATCCCGGCGAGGCTCATGAGCGGACCCCCGCGCGGTCGTCGCGAGCGCTCCCGTCGCGGCCGCGCGCGTCGAGCGCGAGCATGCGCTGCACGTGCCGGGCGAGCACGTCGGTCTCGAGGTTGACCTCGTCGCCGACCTCCAGCGCGCCGAGCGTCGTCGCCGTCAGGGTCTCGGGGATGAGCGACACCTCGAACCAGGCGTCGGCGTCGGCCGTGTCGGTGGGGCTGACCGCGCTGACGGTGAGGCTCACGCCCTGGACCGTGATCGACCCGCGGTCGACGACGAGCGGCGACAGGTCGGCCGGCAGCGAGAAGCGGAGGATCCGCCACGCCTCGCCGGGGGTGGTCGCGAGGAGGCGGCCCGTGCCGTCGACGTGGCCCTGGACGATGTGGCCGCCCAGCCGGTCGCCGACGCGCGCGGCGCGCTCCAGGTTGACGTGCCCGCCGACGGCGAGCCGCCCGAGCGAGCTCATCACGAGCGTCTGCCGCATGACGTCGGCGGTGAAGCCCCCGGGCGTCTGCGCGACGACCGTGAGGCACACGCCGTCGACGCTGATGGAGTCGCCGTGCCGGGCGTCGGACACCGCGAGCGGCGCCTCCACCGTGATCCGGGCGGAGTCGCCCTCGGCGTCGAGCGCGAGGACGCGTCCGCGCTCCTCGATGATCCCTGTGAACATCACTGGCCTTCCGTGGTGGGTCGCGCGGTCACGAGGAGGTCGTCCCCGAGCCGTGTCGTGCTGATGAGGGTGAGTCGGTGGGCGGCCGGCATGCTCGGCACGCCGAGGTCGCCGGTCGCGGTGCGGGGGCCGCCGAGGAGCACGGGCGCGAGGTAGGCGACCACCTCGTCCACGAGCCCGGCGGCGACGAGCGCGGAGACGATCGTGGGACCGCCCTCCACGAAGACGTGCCGGATCCCGCGACGGCCGAGCTCCGCGAGCGCCGCGGCCGGGTCGTGGCCCGCGATGCGGATGAGCCGCCGCGGGTGGCGGTGCACGGCCGCGTCGTCCGGGATCGCGCGGTCGCCCAGCACGACGGGCGCGGGCTGGTGCGGGTACGGGATCCCGTCGGGCCGCCGGGCGGTGAGCGCGGGGTCGTCGGCGAGGACGGTGCCAGTGCCCACGAGGATCGCGTCGGCCTCCGCGCGGCGCCGGTGCACGTCCTCGCGGGCGGCGGGGCCGGTGATCCAGCGGCTGGTGCCGTCCGC
>NZ_JAVCVL010000263.1:0-3408 GCF_032917815.1 Clavibacter sp. MX14-G9D
CCGGCGGGCGAGGCGGGCGCCGCGTCCGCGATCGCCGACGCGAGCGCCGCGGCCCGGTCGTTCGCCGTCAGGCGGCTCTCGAAGGAGCGGCAGATGGCGTGCACGGCGACGAGCTGCGCCTCCTGCACGTTCGCCGACGGCCCGTCGAGCGCGATGTGGTCGTCGCAGGCCTCCACGAGCGGGTTCGGGCCGGGGCCGGTCATCGCCCAGGTGGTGGCCCCCGCGGCGCGCGCGGCGGCGGCGGCCTTCAGGAGGTTGGCGCTCCGGCCGCTCGTGGAGAGCAGCACGACGATGTCGCCCGAGCGCGCGTGCGCGTGCACCTGGCGGGCGAAGACCTCGTCGAAGCCGTAGTCGTTGCCGATCGCGGTGACCGCGGACGACTCGGAGTGCAGGGCGATCGCGGAGAACGGGCGCCGGTCGCCGTCGAAGCGGCCCACCAGCTCGCTCGTGAGGTGCTGGGCCTCGGCCGCGGATCCGCCGTTGCCGGCCGCGAGGAGGCGGGCGCCGTGGCTGAGGCGGTCGGCCATCTCGCTGCCCCACGCGGTGAGGCGCGGCGCGTGCGCGCGGAGGGCGTCGAGCACCGGGCCGAGCGCGTCGAGGTGCGCGTCCACCACGGTCGGGTCGGCGGGGAGCCCGTCGACGGCGGCGTCCTGCATGGCCGAGCGGTACGCCTCCGCGGTGCGGGCGGCGACGGTCGCCCACGAGTAGCCGTGCTCCATGCGGTCGCGGCCGGCCCGGCCGAGGCGGCGGCGGCGCTCGGGATCCGCGTGCAGGGCCTCGAGGGCGTCGGCGATGGCGGCGGGGTCGCGCGGCGGCACGAGGATCCCCGTGACCCCGTCGACCACGCTGTCGGTGAGTCCGCCGACGGCGGACGCGACCACGGGCACGCCCGAGGCCATCGCCTCGAGCGGCACGATGCCGAAGGGCTCGTACCAGGGCGCGCAGACGACCACGTCGGCGGTGCGCATGACGGCGGGCATGTCCGCCTGCGAGACGCGGCCGTGCAGGCGCACGCGGTCGGCGACCCCGGCGGCGCGGGCGGCGTCCATCAGGCGGCGGGCCTCGGCGTCCTCGCCGGCGCTCGCGGCGTCGCCGGATCCGCCGACGATCACGAGCTCGAGGTCCCGGCGGCCGCGGCGGTCGAGGATCCCGAGGGCCTCGATCGCGAGGTCGACGCCCTTGCGCGGGACCAGGCGGCCGACCACCATGACGCGCATCGGGCGGCCCGGATCGTCGCGCTCGGCGGGGGCCGCCGCGCGCGGGGTGAAGTGCTCGATGTCCACGCCGCACGGGATCACGGTGATGCGGGCAGCGTCCACGCCGGAGCGCACCAGCTCGGCGGCCTCGTCGGAGCACGTCGCGATGACCGCGTCGGCGCGGCGGCCGACCCCGGGCTCCAGGGCGGCGCGCTCGGCGGGGCTCGTGTCCTCGGCGCCCAGGTGCCGGCGCTTCACGGATCCGAGCGCGTGGAAGGTGTGCAGCACGGGCGGCGCGGGGGCGGCGCCGACGGGCGAGGACGCGAGGCGCGCGGCCGCGTCGAGGGCGGCGACGCCGGACATCCAGAAGTGGCTGTGCACCACGTCGGGGCGGGCGGTGCGCCAGTCGGCGAGGAGGCCGTCGGCGAGCTCGCCCATGTGGGGGAGGAGGTCGTCCTTCGGCACGGCGCGCGGGGGTCCGGCGTCGAGGTGCACGACCTCCACGCCGGGCGCGAAGGCGACGCGGGCGGGCAGCGCCGGGTCGTCGCGGCGCGTGTAGACGGTGACGGTGTGGCCTTCGTCCGCGAGCGCCGCGGACAGCGCCGCGACGTGCACGTTCTGGCCGCCGGCGTCGACCCCGCCGATGGTGGCCAGGGGGCTGGCGTGCTCGGAGATCATCGCGATCCTCATCGTGTCGTCCTCTCGTCGAGCTGCGGGTGCGGGTAGTGCGGGTCGGGGGAGCCGGCGGCGGCGGGTCCGACGGCCGTGCGGCGGGCGCGCCGCCCTGCCGCGGCGTCGACCGCGTCGTGCAGCACGACGTCCATGTCGTGCAGGAAGCGGCCGAGGGAGTAGCGGGCGAGCGCGGCCTCGCGGGCGACGCGTCCGCGGCGGGCGGCCTCGTCCGGATCCGCGACCAGCAGCCGCGCGGCGCGCACCAGGTCGGCCGGGTCCGCGGAGATCGCGCCCGCGTCCGGCGGCACCGCGCGCGAGGCCTCCGTCGCGTCGAGCACCAGCACGGGCATCGCCATGTGCATCGCCTCGAGGAGCGACAGCCCGAGCGAGGTCCACCGGTGCGGGTGCACGTAGGCGCGGAGCCGCGCGAGCTCCGGGTGCATGCGGGCGGTCGGCACGTCGCCGCGGGGCACGAGCCGGCTGTCGAGGCCGGGTCCGCGCTCGCCGGGGAAGGCGGCCGGCAGCAGGTCGGTGCCCATGCCGAACACCTCGACGGGCGCGGCCGCCGCGAACGCCGGCAGCAGGTCGGTGCCGGTGATGCGGCCGCGGCGGACCGGCTCGTTGATGACGGCGCCGAGCGACGCGGCCTCGCCCGTGTAGAGGGCGCCGGGATCCGGGATGCCGTGCTCGACGACCGCGGCGGGCGCGATCCCCGTGTCCCACATGAGCGCGTTGAAGCGCGTGACGTGGACCACCGGGATGTCGGCGCGACCGGCGAGCGGGTGCACCGTCTCGGTCGGGGCGCCGCGCGGGGTGTTGTGCTCGAGGAACACGGCGGCCACGTCGGTGCCGAGGCGGCGGCCGAGGAGCCGCTCCGCCTCGTCGACCTCGGCGACGCGCTGGAGGAGCACCAGGTCGACGGCCGTCTCGTGCAGCAGGGCGGGATCCACCTCGCGGGCGCTCGCGGGCCAGTCGCGTCCGCCGCGGCCGAGGCCCCACGCATCGCGCGCGGGCGTGGCGGGGAGCAGGACCTCGTGCCGGCCGAGGACGAACGAGTCGGTCCATCCGCCGTGGACGTGCCACATCAGGATCCTCATGCGGGCACCTCCGCGGTCGGGCGCGACCCGGTGCCGCCCGTGCCGCCGGTCGTGGCGAGCAGGCGCTCCACCGCGTCGGCGACCTCGGCGGGGGAGACGCCGGACAGGCACGGGTGGCCGGGGACCGGGCAGTCGCGCGCGCGGCTCAGGCGGCACGGCGCGTCCTGGTCGCCGAGCAGGATCACGGGCACGCCGTACGGAGCCCAGCGGATCGGCGGCACGACGGGGGAGAACAGGCTGACCACGGGCAGGCCGACCGCGGCGGCGAGGTGCGCGGGACCCGTGTTGCCGCTCACGAGCACGGCCGCGCGGCGCATGAGCGCGCCGAGGCCCGCGAGGTCGGTGCGGCCGCCGAGGTCGAGGGCGGCGGATCCGGCCACGAGCGCCGTGAGGTCCCGCTCGTCGGGGCCGCCCGTGACGACGACGGGGATCCCGCGGGCGGC
>NZ_JAVCVL010000264.1:0-3402 GCF_032917815.1 Clavibacter sp. MX14-G9D
CGGGCGCCGCACCCCCCTCCGCCCCCGCGTCCGCCGCTCGCGCCGCCGCCGCATCGGCGTCCCCACCCGCACCCGCACAGACCCGAGGAGGCCGACCGTGAACGACCCCGACGACGCCGCCCCCGCCCTCGAGGCCCCCTTCCTCGACGCGGACGCGCTCGAGCGTGCCGCCCCGACCGCTCCCGCCCTCGCGGCGCTCCGCCTGCGCCTCGCCGACGCGGCCGAGGACGCGGACGCCCTCGACGTCGGCTTCACCACGATCGACTCCCCCGTCGGCCCGCTCCTGCTCGCCGCCACCGAGCGCGGCCTGATCCGCGTCGCCTACTCCCGCGAGGACCACGGCACCGTGCTCGGCGACCTCGCCCGGCGGCTCGGTCCCCGGATCCTCCGCGCCCCGAAGCGCCTCGACCAGGCCGCCCGCGAGCTCGACGAGTACTTCGCCGGCCGCCGCCGCACGTTCGACCTGCCGCTCGACCGCCGCCTGTCGTCGGGCTTCCGCGACCGGGTGCAGCGGCTGCTGCCGGAGATCCCGTACGGGTCCACGCGCACCTACCGCGAGGTCGCGGAGACCGCGGGCAGCCCGGCCGCGACCCGCGCGGTCGGCACCGCGTGCTCCACCAACCCGCTGCCGGTCGTGATCCCGTGCCACCGGGTGCTCCGCTCCGACGGCACGCTCGGCGGCTACATCGGCGGGCTCGCCGCCAAGACGACGCTGCTGGAGCTGGAGGGGCGCGCCTGACGCAGGCGCCGCGTCACCGCGCGCCCTCCCCCCTTCGGCGGACGCGCCCGACCCCGCACCCTGCCTAGCGTGGAGGGCATGGACGGCACACAGGAACCGAAGGACGCGGACCGCACGGCCGGCACCCCGGACGTGCCCGCCGGGACGACCGGGCCCGCCGCCCCGGCGGACGACGAGGAGTCGTCGGACAACGACGTCGCTCTCGCGATCGCCTTCGCGGTGCCCGGCGCCGTGCTGATGCTCCTCCTCGAGGACGCCCGCGTGGTCGGGCTGCCGTTCCTGGTGCTCGGCCTCTTCTACTTCGCGAGGGTCATCCGGTCCTCGATGGTCGCCGGGAAGGCCGCGCCCGCGGCCGACGGCCCCGCCGAGGACGGTCCGACGGACGCCGCCGGACGCGGAGGCCCGGGCCCGCGCGCCTAGCCCGCGTCGTACGCGGTCGACCGGCTGGCGTCGGCCCAGTCGTCGATGTCCCGCCGCAGGTCGTCGAGCGCGCCGGTGACGATCTCGATCGCGTCGCCGCCGAGCAGCAGGTAGTAGGGCGCGCCGGCCTCGACCGCGTCCACGAGCACCTTCGCGCCGAGCGCGGGGTCGTTGGGCTGCGTGCCGTCGGTGGTGTCGACCTCCTTGCGGCGCTTGCCGGCGGTCTCGGCGTAGTCGTCGATCACGGTGGAGGACTGCGTGAGCGAGCGGCCGGAGAAGTCGGTGCGGAACGAACCCGGGGCCACCACCGTCGCGACGATGCCGAGCGGCTCGAGCTCGGTGCGCAGCGCCATGGTCATCTGCTCGATCGCGGCCTTGACCGCGCCGTAGTACCCGGATCCGGCGCCCGTGCGGGCCGCGCCGATGGACGAGAGGTTCACGATGGTGCCGTTCCGACGCTGCCGCATGCCGGGCAGCACGGCCTTGATCATGCGGACGCTGCCGTGGAACTGGGTGTCGAAGAGGCGCGCGACGTCGGCGTCGTCGCCCTCCTCGACGGCCGCGCGGTAGCCGTAGCCGGCGTTGTTGACGAGCACGTCGACGCCGCCGAAGCGGGCGGTCGCCTCGTCCACCGCGAGCGACACCTGCGCCGGGTCGGTCACGTCGAGGTCGAGCGCGAGCGCGTGCTCCGGGAAGCGGTCGGCGAGGTCCTGCACGCTGGCGGCGTCGCGCGCCGTGACGACGACGTCGTTCCCCCGCGACAGCGCCTCCTCGGCGAACGCGCGCCCGAGCCCCGTGGAGCATCCCGTGATCAGCCAGGTCGTCATGCGCGTTCCTCTTCCTCGTGGATGCGGGTGGGCGCGGCCGGTGCGGTGCGCCCCCGTCGAGGCTAGGCGCATCGACGGGCGGTGGCCGGGCGGAGGGGACCGGATCCCCGTCCTCCCCGCCGGCCGCGGCCGGCCCGGCGGCGACCGGTCTACTGTCGGGACGGATGAGCGACGACGCCCCGCACCCGGATCCCGACCCCGACCCGCGCACGTCGTGGACCGCGCGCCGCGGCCCGCTCCTCACCGTCGCGCTCATCGTCGGCATCTCGCCCTTCGCGACCGACCTCTACATCCCGGGCCTCCCGGCCATCGCCGCCGACCTCGACGGCTCGACGGCCTCGGTGCAGCTCACGCTGACCGCGTTCCTCGTCGCGTTCGCCGTCGGGCAGCTGGTCATCGGGCCGATCAGCGACGGCGTGGGGCGCCGGCGCATCCTCCTCGCCGGGACCGCGCTCTTCACCGTGGCGAGCGTCGTCTGCGCGATCTCGCCGGACGTGACGACCCTGATCCTCGCCCGCGTCGTGCAGGGCCTGGGCGGTGCGGCCGCCGCGGTCTCGGCGCGCGCGATGGTCGGCGACGCCTCCACCGGCGCCCTCCGCAGCCGCCTCTTCGCGACGCTCGCCGTCGTCAACTCCGTCGGCCCGGTCGTCGCCCCGCTCGTCGGCGGCCTCGTGCTGACCTTCTCGTCGTGGCGCGCCGCGTTCGGCGTGCTGGCCGCGCTCGGCCTGGCCCTCACCCTCGCCGCCGCGCGCCTGCTGCCGGAGACGCTCGTCCGCACCGGCACGGGCGGCACCTCGCCCCGCGCGGTCCTCGGCCGCATGGCGGAGCTGCTGCGGATCCCCCGCTTCCGCTGGTACCTCGTCACCGGCTGCACCGCGACCATCGGCTTCTTCTCCTACATCGCCACCTCCTCCTTCGTGTTCCAGGAGCAGTACGGCTTCGGCGAGGGCCTCTACACGCTGGTGTTCGCCTCGAACGCGTCCTGCATGATCGCGTCGACGCTCGTCTTCCGCCGCCTCATCGGGCGCTTCGAGGAGGACCGCCTCTTCACGATCGGCCTGGCCACCTGCGCGGTCGGCTCGACCCTCGTGCTCGTCGGCGCGGTCACGGGCTCGGGGCCCGCGCTGGTCTGGCCGGCCCTCGCCCTCGTGACCGCGGGCTGGGGGTGGGTGATCCCCGGATCCATCACCCTCACGCAGGCGCTCGGCCACCGGCACCCCGGCACGGCCTCGGCGCTCGTCGGCGGCCTGCAGTTCGGCCTCGGCGGGCTGGCGACGCCGCTCGCGGGCGCCCTCGGCGGCACCGCGACCGCGATGGGGGCGCTGATGTGCGGCTTCATCGTGGTGGGACTCGCCGCGCAGCTCTGGGCATCGCGGGCCCGCGCGGGCGGATGACCGCGGTCCGCGCGTGACGGGT
>NZ_JAVCVL010000265.1:0-3393 GCF_032917815.1 Clavibacter sp. MX14-G9D
GCACGCCTGACGCCCGGCCCTCCCCCGCGCGGTCGCACCGGCGGTCCGTCACCGGCACCCTGGCCGGGGCCCGCGCGCCCCGCCCGCCTGCCACACTCGGCGGATGCCCTCCTCCCCGCCGTCCGCCTGGATCACGACCCGCATCCCGGGCGCCCGCGTCCGGGTGGGCGTCGCCCAGCCGGTGGCCGTGATCGAGCGCGACGACGGCACGCGTGAGGTCGTGGCCTGGCCCGGCCTCCCGACCGGCCTCGTCCGCCCCGTCCAGGAGGTCGCGCCCACGTCCGACGGCGTCTGGGTCGCGTACCTCCCCGACGAGGCGCCGGACGGCGTGCCGCGGGAGACCACCGCGTCCGCCGTCCACGTCGCCCTCGACGGCCGGATCCGGCAGCACCACGGGCTGCCCGCCATCGCCTCCCTCGGAGCGACGCGGCACGGACTCTGGCTCTCGGCCGCTCGGGAGCTCCCCGATCCGGACGTGCCCGCATCGTGGCGTCGGGATCGGGAGCTGCTCGTCGTCGCGCCCGACGGCACGCGCCGCGCGATGACGGTGGACCGCGTGCCCGTGCGCGCGAGCGACCACGGGGAGGGCTCCCGGCTCGTCGTGTACGCGGACGGACCCGAGCGGACGCCCGCGCACGGCGGGTGGGAGTACGCCTACGCCGAGGTCGCCGTCGCCCTGCCGGCCGGCCTCCCCGCGGTGCTGCGGGTGGATGCGCACGACCCGAGGCCGCTGCGCGACGACGACGAGCGGGAGGCCGCTCGTCCGGCGGACCTGACGGGCGACGACCCGACCGACCGCTCGAGGGGCGACGACCCGCTCGGCGACGGCCCGACGGGCGAGGAGCCCGCGCGCCCCGACGACCCCGCGATCCCCTGGGACCTCGTCGCGATGCCCGAGGCGCTGGCCCGCGCGGCCACGGAGTCCCTGGTCGCGGGCTTCGGCGATCCCGACGCCTACTGGGGCGACCCCCGCGACACGCGCGGCCGCGCCCCGCTGGCGCAGGGCATGATCGGCTCGAGCGTCACGGTCGTCGGCGACTGGCCACGGACGCGCGTCGTCGTGGCGTTCCGGCTTGCGAGCCGCCCCGGGCTCCTCCTGCGCCGCACGCTCCCCGTGTTCGACGCGGCCGGTCGCATCGCCACCGCCGAGTACGCCTCGATCCACCTGATGGAGGACGTCGAGACCGGGCAGCTGCCCCCGGCGAGCGCGGCCCGCGACGGCGTCCTCGAGGTCTGACCCGCGCTACTGCGCCGTCTTCCTCTTCTCGCTCCGCTCCATGCGCGGCGCCGTGCCGTCGGCGATCCGCGCGTCGCGATACGCGCGCGCCTCGTCCTGGCGCGCCCGCTCCTCCCCCGAGGCGACGGCGGCGCGGACGTGCGCCGGCGTGTAGCCGAACGCGTCGACGAGGTCCTGCGCGTGCGGGCGCAGGCGCGCGACGAGCCGGTCGATGTAGGCGGTGACGGCCCGGGCGCGCGGCGCGCTGATCCGGCCGTGGATGAGGTACCAGGCGAAGTCCTCCTCGATGAGGCGGAGGCCGAACAGGTCGCGTGTCCAGGTGAGGATGCGGCGCGTGCCGTCGTCCATCGCGCGCCCGGTCTCCGACGCGGGATCCAGCGCCTCCGTGAACGCCTCCCACTGCAGCAGCTGCGCGTGCGCGCGGGCCGCCTCGATGAGCGCGTCCTGGTGCCGGTTGAACAGCGTCGCCGCCTCGGCGGGCGCCATCTTCCGGGTGGCCCGGAGCGCGGTCGCGATCTCGCCGACCATCGTCTCGACGCGTCCGGTGAGGAGCGCGCGCTGGGTGTCCGGCTCGCGGAGCTGGCCGACGGAGCGGGCGGTGGATCCGCGGTCCGCGAGCGCCTGCCCGAGCGTCCGGAGCCCCGTGGAGCGGAGCGTGCGGTCGGCGGCCTGCTCCACGACGTACCGCGCGAGCACTCCGAAGTCCGCCTTCGCGAAGCGGCGGTTGACGTCGGTGAGGAGGCGCTTGGCCACGAGCTGCAGGAGCACGGTGTTGTCGCCCTCGAACGTCGCGTAGACGTCGAGGTCCGCGCGCAGCCCGACGAGGCGGTTCTCGGCGAGGAAGCCCTGGCCGCCGCACGCCTCGCGCGCCTCCTGGATGGTGTCGAGCGCGTGCCAGGTGCTGAGCGGCTTGAGCGCGGCGGCGAGCGTCTCGAGGTCCTGCCGGTCCTCGTCGGTGTCCGTCGTGCCCGAGAACACGGAGTCGAACTGGCCGAGCAGCTTCTCGTGCGCGAAGGAGGCGGCGTAGGTGGTCGCGATGCGCGGGATCAGGCGCCGCTGGTGCCGCTGGTAGTCGAGCAGCACCTCCTCGTCGGTTCCGCCCGCGACGAACTGGCGCCGCTCGTTGCCGTACGTGACGGCGATCTGCAGCGCGATCTTCGCGGCGCTCGTCGCCGCCCCGTCGAGCGAGACGCGGCCCTGCACGAGCGTGCCGAGCATCGTGAAGAAGCGGCGTCCGGGGCTCGGGATCTCCGACGTGTAGGTGCCGTCCTCGGCCACGTCGCCGTAGCGGTTCAGGAGGTTCGCGCGCGGGACGCGGACGTGGTCGAAGTGCAGCCGGCCGTTGTCGATGCCGTTGAGCCCGCCCTTCAGGCCGTCGTCCTCGCCGCCGATGCCGGGGAGGAACGCGCCGTGCGCGTCGCGGAGGGGCACGAAGAAGCAGTGCACGCCGTGATTCACGCCCTGCGTGACGAGCTGCGCGAAGACGGTCGCCGCGCGCCCGTCGACGGCGGCGTTGCCGAGGTAGTCCTTCCACGCCGCGCGGAACGGGGTGTGCAGGTCGAACTCGCCCGTCGCGGGGTCGTAGGTCGCGGTCGTGCCGATGCTGGCGACGTCGGATCCGTGCCCGGTCTCCGTCATCGCGAACGCGCCGGGCGTCTCGAGGGTCATGATCCCGGGCAGCAGCTCCCGGTGGTGGCGCTCGGTGCCGAGGTGCATCACCGCGGAGCCGAACAGGCCCCACTGCACGCCCGCCTTGATCTGGAGCGAGGGATCCGCCGCGACGAGCTCCTCGAAGCCCGCGATGTTGCCGCCGTGGTCCTCGAGCCCGCCGACGATGCGGGGGAACGCGCGGTGCACGCCGCCGTGCTCGACGAGGATCCTCAGCTGCTCGGTCACGCGCGCCCGGTGCTGGTGCATGTCGAGGCCCTCGATGCGGTGCAGCTCGGGGCGGCTGGTGAGCTCGCGCGACGAGGTGCGGACGTCGGCCCAGCGGCCGAGCAGGATGCGGCCGAGCCGGGCGACGTCGACCTGCGGGCCGTCCCCCGTGCCCGCGGTCCCGTCGGTGCGGTCGAGGTCGCGCGCCACCTCGGCGTCGACGTCGCCGGCGACCGGCACGTCCGCCTCGCGGAGCGCGCCGTCCGCGGGCGCGCCGCCGT
>NZ_JAVCVL010000266.1:0-3340 GCF_032917815.1 Clavibacter sp. MX14-G9D
CTCCGCGTGCGCGCGCGCGGCGTTGCCGTCCGCGTGCGCCCGGTCGAGGTCGTCCGGATGCGCCGCGGCGGCCGCCTCCAGCGCATCCGCCGCCCGCACCAGCGCGAGGTGCGACAGGGCCTGCGGCACGTTGCCGGCCTGGCGGCGCCCCACCGGGTCGTACTCCTCCGAGAGGAGGCCGACCTCGTTGCAGAGGCCCACCAGGCGGTCCATGAGCTCGCGCCCGTCGGCCACCCGCCCGGACCGCGCGTACTGCTCCACCAGCCAGAACGAGCAGGCGAGGAACGGGTACTCGCCGGCGGGCAGCCCGTCCACCCCGGCGCTCGTGTCGTAGCGCAGCAGGAACCCCTCGTGCATGAGCGTGCGCTCCATCGCGTCGACGGTCGCGAGCATGTGCGGGTCGTCGTAGGCGCAGAAGCCGGCCTGGGCGAGGATCAGCAGCGAGGCGTCCACCTCGGTCGTGCCGTAGTGCTGGCGGAACGCGCCCGTGGCGGGGTCCACGCCGCGGTCGAGGATCTCGTCGCGCACCCGGTCCCGCAGCGTCCGCCACTGCTCGACGGGCCCGTCGAGGCCGTGCCGCTCGACGCCCTGCACGGCCGCGTCGAGCGCCGCCCAGATCATCGCGCGCGAGTGCGTGAAGTGCTGCTCGGCCCCGCGGATCTCCCAGATGCCGCTGTCCTGGCGCTCCCAGTTCTCCTCGACGAAGCCGATGAGGGCGCGCTGCAGCGGCCAGGAGAACTCGGTCTCCCGGACGCCCGCGTCGCGCGCGGCCTGCAGCGCGAGCATGACCTCGCCGATGACGTCGGCCTGGTACTGCTCGAAGGCGCCGTTCCCGACGCGGACGGGCCCGGAGCCCTCGTACCCGGGCAGGCTGTCGAGGTCGCGCTCCGGGAGGAAGCGCTCGCCGCTCAGGCCGTACATGATCTGGACGTCGCCCGGGTCCCCGGCGATCGCGCGCAGCAGCCAGGTGCGCCACTCGTCGGCCTCGTCGTCGAAGCCGTGCGCGAGCAGCACCTCGAGGGTGAGGGACGCGTCGCGGAGCCACACGTAGCGGTAGTCCCAGTTGCGGGATCCGCCGAACTGCTCGGGGAGGCTGGTGGTCGCGGCCGCGACGATGCCGCCGGTGTCCTCGTGCGTGAGCGCGCGGAGCACGAGCAGCGACCGGCGGACGGCCGCCTGGTGCGGGCCCTGGTGCTCGATGGAGCTCGCCCAGGTCTCCCACCACTCGGTGGTGTGCTCGAGGGCTGCGTCCACGTCGAACGCGGGCGGCTCGCTGCGGTGCGAGGGGTACCACGTGAGGGCGGTGTCCACGGTCTCGCCGGCCGACACGTCGAAGGCCACGCCGTGGTGGTGGTCCGTCGCCGTCAGCTCGGGACCGCGGATGACGACGGCGTCGGGACCGGCAACGGCGACGAGGCGCGGATCGTCGCCGTCGAGCTTGCGGATCCACGGCAGCGCCGTCGCGTAGCCGAAGCGGAGGCGCAGGTCGCCCTGCATCCGGACCGTGCCGCTGATGCCCTGGACGCGGCGGACGACGTCGGCCCGCCGGTCGCCCATGGACATGAAGTCGGTGACCTCGACCGCGCCCTCGGGCGTCTCCCACCGCGTCCAGAGGACGAAGGTGTTGCCGAGGTAGGTGCGCATCGACACGGTCGCGTCGGGGGACGCGGGCGCGAGCCTCCACGCGCCGTGCTCCTCGGTGCCGAGGAGCGCGCCGAACATGGACGCGGAGTCGAACCGCGGCAGGCACAGCCAGTCGATGGACCCGTCCCGCCCGACCAGCGCACCCGTGTGGCAGTCCCCGATGAGTGCGTAGTCCTCGATGCGCATGGCCATGCCACATGGTCCCACGGGGCACCCGGGCGTCCGCGCCACGGGGCGCATCCGGCCACCGGGGGCAGGGCGGCCCGGCGTAGCCTGGCCCCATGCCCGCCACCTCCACGCTCCTCATCCTCGGCGCCAGCGGCGACCTCTCCGCGCGCCTGCTCCTCCCCGGCCTCGGGGAGCTCCTCGCCCACCGGCCGGACCTCGACCTGCAGCTGGTCGGCGCGGGCACGGAGGAGTGGGACGACGAGCGGTGGCGCGAGGTCGTCCGCACCTCCTTCGCGTCGCTCGGCGCGGAGGGCCCCGCGGTCGACCGCGTGGTCTCCGGCACCACCTACCTCTCCGCCGACGTGACGTCCGAGTCCGACCTCGAGCGGCTCCTGGCCGCGTGCGACGCCGCCCCCGCCGTCTACTTCGCCCTGCCGCCGGCGGTCACCGAGCGGGCCTGCGAGGCGATGACGCGCATCACCCTGCCCGAGGGCACGTCCCTGTCGCTCGAGAAGCCGTTCGGCACCGACCTCGCGAGCGCGCAGGCGCTCAACCGGCTCCTCGCGACGCTGGTCCCCGAGGAGCGCACCCACCGCGTCGACCACTTCCTCGGCCGCTCGACCGTCCGCAACCTCCTCGGACTGCGCTTCGCGAACCGGCTGCTCGAGCCCGTCTGGAACGCCCAGCACATCGCGAGCGTCGAGATCGTCTACGACGAGCAGCTCGCCCTCGAGGGGCGCGCCCGCTACTACGACACCGCGGGCGCGCTGACCGACATGATCCAGAGCCACCTGCTGCAGGTGATGGCCGTGTTCGCGATGGAGCCGCCCGCCACGACCGACGCCCGCGACGTGCGCGACCAGAAGGCGCTCGTGCTCCGCGCGACGCGGCCGTGGGGCGGGGATCCCGTGGCGTCGTCCCGCCGCGCCCGGTACTCGGCCGGCGACGTGGAGGGCCGCGAGCTCCCCGCCTACGCCGACGAGGAGGGCGTCGACCCCGCGCGCGGCACCGAGACGCTCGCCGAGATGACGGTGGAGATCGCGAACTGGCGCTGGGCGGGCGTGCCCTTCCGGCTGCGCTCGGGCAAGGCGATGCGGGACCACCGGCGCGAGATCGTCGTGACCTTCCAGCCCGCGCCGCACGTGCCGACCGGGCTGTCGGGGGCGGACGAGCCCGATCGGATCCGCATCCTCCTCGCACCCGACGAGCTGCACCTGGAGCTGAACGTCAACGGGCCGGCCGACCCCGACGTCATCGACCGCGCCGAGCTCGTGACCGCCTTCGACGCGGGCGACCTCCCGCCGTACGGCCAGGTCATCGACGGCATCATCTCGGAGGACGAGAGCCTCTCGGTGCGCGGCGACACGGCCGAGGAGTGCTGGCGGATCGTCGAGCCCGTCATCGCCGCGTGGCGCGCGGGCGACGTGCCGCTCGAGGAGTACCCGGCCGGGTCGGCGGGGCCGTGGGACGGCCCGCAGGTGGCGCCGAGGAGCTGATCCCGCGGCCGCCGCGTCGGCGGGGAGCAGCC
>NZ_JAVCVL010000267.1:0-3304 GCF_032917815.1 Clavibacter sp. MX14-G9D
CGGTGAGGACGCCCTGCGCGATGGGGGACCAGACGATCTGGGAGATGCCCAGCTCCTTCGAGGTCGGCATGACCTCCTCCTCGATGACGCGCCAGAGCGCGGAGTACTGCGGCTGGTTCGAGATGAGCTGGAAGCCGAGGTCGGTGGCGAGCGCGTGGCCGGCGCGCAGCTGCTCGCTCGTCCACTCGCTGACGCCGATGTAGAGCGCCTTGCCCTGGCGGACGACGTCCGCGAAGGCCTGCATCGTCTCCTCCAGGGGCGTCTCGTAGTCGAAGCGATGCGCCTGGTACAGGTCGATGTAGTCGGTCTGGAGGCGCTGGAGCGAGCCCTCGACGGAGTCCATGATGTGCTTGCGCGAGAGGCCCGTGTCGTTCTTGCCCTTGGGGCCGGTGGGGCCGAAGACCTTGGTGAAGATCTCGATCGAGGCACGTCGCTCGTCCTTGAGCGCCTCGCCGAGCACGGTCTCCGCCTTGGTGTTGGCGTAGACGTCCGCGGTGTCGAAGGTGGTGATCCCCGCCTCGAGCGCGGCCTTCACGCACGCGGTCGCGGTGTCGTTCTCCACCTGCGAGCCGTGGGTGAGCCAGTTGCCGTAGGTGATCTCGGAGATCTTGAAGCCGGAGTTGCCGAGGTATCTGAATTCCATGGTCCGACCGTACGCCGCGGGGATGGGCCTGCTCGAAGGAAAGTGTGCGATCAGGCGGCGCGCGGGGGACGGGCGACGTGCAGCGGGGCGAGCGCCGTGTCGAGCGCCGCCTCGAGCGGCCAGGCGGACCGCTCCGGCTGGCTCAGCACCAGTCCGCCCTGGATGGCGGCGAGGATGACCGTGGCGATGCGCTGCGGATCCGCGGACGACGCGACCAGGCCGGCCTCCCGCATCCGCTCGACGCCGCGGGCGAGGAAGCCCCGCCAGGCGCGCATCGCCTCCGCGATGGCGCGCTCGAGCTCCGGGTCGACGGCGGAGGCCTGCGTGGCCAGCGAGCCGATGGGGCAGGCCCAGCGTCCGCGGCCGATGTAGTACTCGACGAGCGCCGCGCGCCACGCCTCCCACGACTCCCAGGAGCCGAGGTCGTGGATGTGCGGCTCCTGCGCCTCCAGCAGCTGCCGGCCCTCCCAGTCCGCGACCTCGCGCACGAGCTCGAGCTTGCCGCCCGGGAAGTAGTGGAAGAGCTGGCTCTTGCTGGTGAGGGTGGCGGCGCGCACGTCGTCGAGGGTCGTGCCGCCGATGCCGGTGGCCAGGATCTGCTCCCCGGTGGCCTGGATGATGCGCTGGCGCGTGAGCCGCCCGCGCGCGGTGATCCTCGGCTCGGCCATGACCCGATGCTACCGCAGTGGACCGTGCGGTCCACTCTGTGGTAGCAATTGGACCATGCAGTCCAACGAAGAAGTCCTCCAGTCCCTCGTCCCCGACACCCGGCTCGCCGGCCGCACGGCCGTCGTCACCGGATCCACCAGCGGCATCGGCGCGGCGATCGCCCGCGTGCTCGCCTCCTCCGGCGCGGAGGTCGTCGTCAGCGGCCGCGACGAGGCCCGCGCCCGCGTCGTCGTCGACCAGATCACCGCGGCGGGCGGGACCGCGCACGCGGTGCCCGCCGACCTGGCCGGGAGCGCCGCGGGCATCCGCCGCTTCGCCGCGGACGCGACCGCCGCGCTCGGCGGCCGGGTCGACATCCTCGTCAACAACGCCGGGATCTACCCCGTCGGCCCGACCTCGGCGCTCGCGGACGACGACCTCGACGCCGTCCTCGCGGTCAACGTGCGCGCGCCGCACGTGCTCGTCGGCGAGCTGGCGCCCGCGATGGCGGAGCGCGGGTCCGGGGCCGTCGTCAACATCGGCTCGTGGATGTCCCGGGTCGGGGTCCCGTTCGGCGCCGCGTACACGGCGTCGAAGGCCGCCGTCGAGCAGATGACCCGCACGTGGGCGGCGGAGCACGGTCCGAGCGGCGTGCGGGTCAACACCGTGGCGCCGGGCGTGACGGCGACGCCCGGCAACGCGTCGGACGCCGCCGTGCTCGACGCCATGACCGCCACCACCGTCGCCGGCGTGCCCGTGCGCCCGGTCGACATCGCCTTCGCCGTGCGGTTCCTGGTCTCCGACGAGGCGGCGTTCGTGCACGGCGCCCTGCTCGACGTGGACGGCGGGATCGGGAGCACGCGCCTCGGCTGAGCCGCCTCTCGACTTTGCCGCCCCTCCCGTCGGCGCCCGCCGCATCCCGGCGGGCGCCGACGCGCGTCCGGAGCATGCTGGATCCATGAGCCGCATCGACCTGCCCGAGCTCGGCCTCGGCACCGCGCCCCTCGGCAACCTCTACCGCTCCCGCACGGACGACGAGGCGCGCGAGGCCGTGCGCGCCGCGTGGGACGCCGGGATCCGGTACTTCGACACCGCCCCGCACTACGGCCTCGGCCTCGCGGAGCGCCGGCTGGGGGAGGCGCTCCGCGAGCACCCGCGCGACGAGCACGTCGTGTCGACGAAGGTCGGGCGCGTGCTCGAGCCCGTCGACGCACCGGAAGGCCGGCGGGACGACGACCTGTTCGACGTGCCCGGCGACCACGTGCGGCGGTGGGACTTCAGCGCCGACGGCGTCCGCCGCTCGCTCGACGACTCCCTCGCGCGCCTCGGCCTCGACCGCGTGGACGTGCTGCTGATCCACGACCCCGACGAGCACCTCGACCAGGCCGTGCGCGAGGCCGTGCCCGCGCTCGTGCGCCTCCGCGACGAGGGCGTCGTGCGGGCGATCGGCGTCGGGTCCGGCACCCCGCGCTCGCTCGGGGCCCTCATCGGCACGGGCGCGCTCGACCTCGCGATGGTCGCCGGCCGGTACACGCTGCTCGACCAGTCGGCGCTCCACGAGGTGCTGCCGGCGGCCGAGGAGCACGGCACGCGCGTCATCGCCGTGAGCGTGTTCAACAGCGGCGTCACGGCGTCCGACTCCCCGGTGGACGACGCGACCTACGAGTACGGGCCCGCGTCCGAGCAGGTGCTGGCCCGCGCCCGCCGCATCGCGGAGATCTGCGCGGGCTACGGCGTGGAGCTGCCGCAGGCGGCGATCCGGTTCCCCCTCCGGCACCCGGCCGTCACGACGGTCGCGCTCGGCATGGCGACGGCGGACGAGGTGCGCGAGGGCACCGCGCGGGCGGCGCGTCCCGTGCCGGACGAGCTGTGGGCCGAGCTCACGGCCGAGGGCATCATCCCGGAGGGCCCGCTGGCCTGAGCCGGCCGCCTGAGCCCGCTGGCGTGAGCGCCCCGGCCTGAGCGCCCCGGCCTGAGTGCCCCGGCGTGAGCGCCCGGCCCACGGTCGCGGAC
>NZ_JAVCVL010000268.1:0-3266 GCF_032917815.1 Clavibacter sp. MX14-G9D
GCTCGCGGCCGTGGTCGCGGCGCTGGCGGAGCTGGCGCGGGGCGACCGGCCCGACGTCGTCGTCGGCATCGAGGCGCGCGGGTTCGCCCTCGGCCCGGCCGTCGCCGTCGCGCTCGGGGTCGGGTTCGCGCCGATCCGGAAGGACGGCGCGCTCCTGCCCGGGGACGTCGTGCGGCGGGACGCCGACGCCGACTACCGGGGCGTCCGACGCGGGTACTCCGCGCGGCGCGACCTCCTGCTGCCCGGGCAGCGCGCGGTGCTCGTGGACGACTGGATCGAGACGGGCAGCCAGGCCGCCGCCGCGGCCGCGCTCGCGGGGGACTGCGGGGCCGCGCTGGCGGGGATCGCGGTCATCGTGGACGAGCTGCGGCCCGGCATGCGCGCCACGCTGCCGCCCGTCCGCGCGCTGACCACGGCCGACGCGCTGCGCTGACGGCGCCGCCGCGGCGGCATCACGAGGGCGTGCGCGGCGGGGTCAGGCCCGGCGGGACCGTTCGCGCGCGGTGCGTTCGTTGCCGTGCCTGTAGTCGCCCGTCACGCGCGCCATGATCTGCTGCGCGTCGCCGGACTCGACCTGCGCGAGGAACCTGCGTGCGGTGGATCCCCGCAGCGTGGCGGCCACCCGTCCGTGATGCCGGATGACCACCTCGTCACCGCGCGAGGTGTGCTCGAAGCCGTTCGGGGGCGTGCCCATGGCGGCACGCTACCCGAGCCGTCCTGCCTCGAGGAGGGCGCCGGCTGCCGTGCGGCGGCCCGGCTGCGCCCGCCCGGAGGTCAGGGGCGCGGATCCGTGCGGAGGAGCGCCATGACGATCACGTCGACGGGCTCTCCGTCGAAGCGGGAGGCGGCGCGGAGGCGCCCCTCCTCGACGAAGCCGACGCGCGCGTAGACGCGGCGGGCGCGCGGGTTGGACGCCAGGACCTCGAGGGAGACGCGCTCCAGGTCCGTGGCCGCGAACGCGTGGTCCACGAGCAGCCGGACGGCCTCGGTGCCGAGGCCGCGGTCGCGCCCGGCGGGTCCGATGAGGATGCGGAGGTTCGCGCTCCGGTCCTCCGGGCTCCACTCGTTGACCACGGCCTCGCCCACGCAGGCGTCCGACGCCCGGTCGACGAGCGCGAGGTCGAGGCGGTCGGGCTGGGCGGCGCGCGTGGCGTACCAGGTGCGCGTGCGCGCGTCGAGCGTGGGGCGCGCGGACAGCTCGGCGACCTCCGCGGTCGAGTGGGCGGATGCGGTGAGGCGGAGGACCTCTGGATCGGCGAGCACCGGTCCCATCGCGTCGACGTCGGCGGGGGAGAAGGGGCGCAGGATCACGCGCTCTCCGACGAGGAGCGGCACGGCGGGGAACAGGCGGGGCGGGGCGGTCATGGCGGCACCGGGGCGGGACGCGGCGCGGGCGGCCGGCGTCAGCGCCCGTCGCGGGCGCGGTAGAGGGTCATCAGCGTGGCCGAGATGCGGCCGCCGGGCCCGAGGCGGTGGCCGTTCGCCTCCAGCCACGCGCGGGCGGCGGCACGCTCGCCGGTGGGGGAGCCGCCGGTCGCGGCGGCACGCTCCTCGGGGATCGGCGTGATCGTGACGGTCGTGCGCCTCCCCGCTGCGACATACGGCGCGAGCACCGCGCGGAGGGCGCGCGCGTCGGCGGCGTCGAGGTCCGCCTCGAGCACGAGGCCGTCGAGGCCGAAGCGGACCGCCTCGGTCGGGTCGGCGGCCACGGGCCCGTGCCCGTCGTCGTGCCCGTCGTCGCGTCCCTGCCCGTCGTCGCGCGGATCCGCGTGCTCCGTCATGCCGTCTCCTCGTGCCTCATGCCCCCTCCGGAAGCCTAGATCGCCGTCGGCTTGCCCCTGCGCCGCAGATGAGAACGGTTATCTTCTAGGCTGGGGTCATGGAACCCCCCGCGAACGCCCGCCCGATCGTCACCCGCGGCGGCCTCGCCGTGATCGTCGTGTCCTCGACCGACCTGCGGGCGGCGTCCCGGGTCGCCGCAGCCGCGGTCGGGGCGCCCGCGTCCGAGGAGCCCACGCCGGTGGAGGCGCCCGGCGGCGACAGCGGCGACCTGGGCGCCGACCTCGCCGAGGGGCTCATCCAGGACGCCGACGACGGGCGCACCGGGCTCGCGGTGGTGGCGATCGAGCCCGCCGCGGATCCGCTCGAGGTGGCCCTGGTGCTGGAGCACGTCGTCGAGGCGCGGCACCCGGGGTCGACGCCCATCGGGATCCTCGACCTCGTCGCCGTGTCCTCCGTCGTCGAGGTGCGCGACCTGCTGCTCGAGCCCCGGGCCGTCGACGCGACCCCGTTCGACGCCGCCGAGCGGCTGGCCGGGCGCCTCGAGTGCGCGAGCGTCGTCGTGCTCGAGGACCTGGATCCGGCGCGGCCCTCGCCGGACGCCCGCCGGGCCCTCGCCCTGCTCGCGTGCCTCGCCCCGGACGCGCGCGTGGTCGCCGTCGCCGACCGGGCCTCGCTCGTCGCCGCGCCGCTGCGGATCGGGCGGCAGCGCGCGCGGCGGCTGGCCGCCGGCATGGGCTGGCAGGCGGCGCTGGCCGGCGTCGCCGTCCCGCCGTCCACCGGCGGGATGGGCGTGCACGTCTTCCGGGACCCGCGGCCGTTCCACCCCGGCCGCCTGCATGCGGCCGTCGTGAACGACCTCGTGCCGGGCCCCGTCGGGCGGATCGTGCGCTCCCGGGGCCTCGTGCGCCTCGCGACGCGACCCGCGACCGTCGGCTCGTGGGCCACCGCGGGCGACGTGCTGAGCCTCGACCCCACGGGCATGCGCAGCTGGGACGCCGAGTCGCCCGCGGGCCAGGAGATCGCGTTCGTGGGCGAGCACCTCGACGCCGCGCTGCTCGACGGGATCCTCGGCGCGTGCCTCCTGGCGCCCGACGAGCTGGTCGCGGGACCGGGCGCGTGGCACGGCTACGCGGACCCGTTCCCCGCCTGGGACGCCGAGCACCGGCACTGAGGTCCGCCGCCGGACGGCGGCGTCCGTGCGGCCCGGCCCGCTCACGCCGCCGAGTCGTGTGCGACGAGCCCGTCCTCCAGACGGACCACGCGGTCCGCGTCGGCGAGCACCGCCGGGTCGTGCGACGCGCACACGACGGCGACCCCGCGGTCGGCCTCGGAGCGCATGATCGCGCGGATCCGCTCGGCGCTCGCGGCGTCGAGGCCCGTCGTCGGCTCGTCGAGGAGCAGGAGCCCGGCGCCGCGGGCGAGGCCCTGCGCGAGGAGCGCCCGCTGCCGCTGCCCGCCCGAGAGCGCCGCGAATCCCCGTGCGG
>NZ_JAVCVL010000269.1:0-3264 GCF_032917815.1 Clavibacter sp. MX14-G9D
GAGCCGCGGCGCCGCGGCCGCGCTGCGCTCCACGGCCTCGGCGAGCCCGGATCCGATCTCGCGTCCGGCGAGGCGCCGGGCGGCGGTCGCGTCGTCGGCCGTCAGCAGCACGCCGACGGCCTCGACCTCGCCGCCGAGCGCGGCCGTGAGGGCCGGCATCTCGAGCACGCTCACGGTGTTCGCGTAGATCACGCGCGTCCATCCCGCCGCGCGGTAGTTCCGCCACATCGCCGCCAGGTTCCGCTCCGCCAGCGGGATGCCCTGCCGCCACGGCTCCGGGTGCGCCTGGTCGAGCGCGTCGCCCTCGACGAGGGCGTGCCGCACGTCGGCGAGGGCGAGCAGCCGCGACGCCTCGGCCGCCACCGACGACTTGCCGACGCCGGAGCGCCCGCCGAGGAACAGGGCCTGCGTGGGAGCCGGGATCGTCATGGTCCGAGCGTGGCATGCAGGGCTGGGCCGGGTCAGCCCGCGGGATGCAGCGCCCCGCGGAGCGCTGCGGCCTGCGCCCGCCAGAACTCCCGGGAGACCCCGGCGCGGGGCAGGATCGCGTCGAAGCCGTGGAAGGCGCCGTCGACGACCGTCAGCTCGACGGCGACGCCCGCCTCCCGGAGCCGCTCGGCGTAGCGCACGTCCTCCTCGCGGAACAGGTCGAGCGAGCCGACGCCGATCCACGCGGCGGGGAGGCCCGAGAGGTCCTCGCGTCGCGCGGGGGCGGCGTAGGGGGAGACGTCCGGGGCGCCGGGCGGACCGCCCAGGTACGCGGTCCAGCCGACGCGGTTGCTGCCCGGCGTCCAGACGCGCACCTCCGACGTGTCCATGTCGGTGCGGGTGACGGTGCGGTCGTCGAGCATCGGGTAGACGAGGAGCTGGAACGCGGGCGCCGGGGCGCCGCGGTCGTGCGCCATGAGGGCGACGGCGGCGGCGATCCCCCCGCCCGCGCTCGCGCCGCCGACCGCCACCCGGGACGCGTCGACGCCGTGCTCCTCCGCGTGCGCGTGCAGCCAGAGCAGGGCGGCCAGCGCGTCCTCGACGGCGGTGGGGGCCCGGTGCCCGGGGGCGAGGCGGTAGCGCACCGATGCGACGACGATCCCGAGGGTCCGCGCGAAGCGGATGTTCGACGCCTCGTCCTGCAGGTGGTCGCCGAGCACCATCCCGCCGCCGTGGATCCAGAGCAGGGCGGGCACCCGCCCCGAGGCCGTCCGCGGGCGGTAGACGCGCATGTCGACCGCCGACGCGCCCCCGTCGACGGGCACCCGCACGTCGTGCACGAGGAGGTCCTCGGGCGCCTCCGACCGGCGGGGCTCCCGTCGCGCGGCCATCGCCACGAGCGGCGCCGGGAGGGTGAAGCGGGGGATCAGCCGGGCGAGGGCGAGGTCGGGGTGCAGGGCGGACATGGTGCTCCATCCGGTGGTCGGGCCGCCCCGGCGGGCGGCGTCGGGGGAACCGTACGCGCGCCGCATGGGAGCTCCGACCCGCCTCGCCGCGGACCCGCGTTGACACTGCCCCGACGCCCCCGCGAGAATGGGGGGACGTTGCTCTTACAACGTTGTAATGGCCCGGATCGCCTGCGTTCGCCAGGCGTCGACCAGCCCCGTTCCCGATGAAGTGAAGGACACTCCATGACCGACGCCTCCACGTCGACCGACGCCCGCACCGCCGCGGACGCCCGCATCGCCATCGACCGCACCGCGGTCGTCGCCCCCGTCAACCGCCGCACGTTCGGCTCGTTCGTCGAGCACCTCGGCCGCTGCGTGTACGACGGCATCTACGAGCCCGGCCACCCCACCGCGAACGAGGACGGCTTCCGCCTCGACGTGGTCGACCTCGTCAAGGAGCTCGGCTCGAGCGCCATCCGCTACCCCGGCGGCAACTTCGTCTCCGGCTACCGGTGGGAGGACGGCGTCGGCCCGCGCGCCGAGCGCCCGAAGCGCCTCGACCTCGCCTGGCACTCGCTCGAGACCAACGAGGTCGGGCTCGACGAGTTCGCCCGCTGGTGCGAGCTCACCGGCAGCGAGCTGATGATGGCCGTGAACCTCGGCACGCGCGGCGTGCTCGAGGCCCTCGACATCCTCGAGTACTCCAACCACCCGGGCGGCACCGCCCTCTCCGACCAGCGCATCGCCAACGGCTCGCCGGAGCCCCACGGCGTCAAGATGTGGTGCCTCGGCAACGAGATGGACGGCCCCTGGCAGGTCGGCCACATGACCGCCGACGACTACGGCAAGCTCGCGAACCGCACCGCCGGCGCCATGAAGATGGTGGATCCCACGCTCGAGCTCGTCGCGTGCGGCAGCAGCGGATCCGGCATGCCGACCTTCGGCGAGTGGGAGCGCACCGTGCTCGAGCACGCGTACGACAACGTCGACTTCATCTCCGCGCACGCCTACTACCAGGAGCGCAAGGGCGACCTCGGCAGCTTCCTCGCCTCCTCGCTCGACATGGAGTACTTCATCCGCACGGTCGTCGCGTCGGCCGACCAGGTCAAGTACCGCCGCAAGAGCGACAAGACCATCAACATCTCGTTCGACGAGTGGAACGTCTGGTACCTCGACGAGCACCAGGAGTCCGGCGTCATCACCGAGGGCTGGCCCTACGCGCCGCACCTGCTCGAGGACGTTTACTCGGTCGCGGACGCGGTCGTGCTCGGCAACCTCATGATCACGCTGCTCAAGCACAGCGACCGGGTCACCTCGGCCAGCCTCGCGCAGCTCGTGAACGTGATCGCGCCGATCATGACGGAGAAGGGCGGCGGGGCCTGGCGCCAGACCACCTTCTTCCCGTTCTCGGTCACGAGCCGCCTCGCGCAGGGCGAGGTGCTGCGCCCGCGCATCGACGTGGGCACGTACGAGACCGAGGTGCACGGCACCGCCCCGCTCGTCGACTCCGTCGCGACCTTCGACGAGGCCACCGGCCGCGCCGCGGTCTTCCTCGTGAACCGCAGCCTGTCCGACGCCCTCACGATCGAGGTCGACGTCGCCGGGCTCGCCGTCTCCGAGGTGCTCGAGGCGGTCGGGATCCACGACGAGGACGTCTACGCGAAGAACACCTTCGAGGACCGCGAGCGCGTAGGCCTCACGGAGAACGCGTCGGCGACCCTCGCGGACGGCACCCTCACCATCACGCTGCCGCCCGTGTCGTGGACGGCCGTGTCGCTCGGCTGATCCGCACCGCTCCTCCACGCGCCCGTCGCGCCGCACCCGCGGCCGGCGGGCGTCGTGCGCGGTGCCGGGTGCGTCGGGTCACGGCGCCGCGGCCGAACGTGCG
>NZ_JAVCVL010000027.1:0-21147 GCF_032917815.1 Clavibacter sp. MX14-G9D
TGAGGCGGAGGCCCGTGAGGCCGACGCGCGCCGCCGCGACGTCGAGGACCGGGAGCGCCGCGAGCGCGAGGCCCGCGAGGCCGACGCCCGCGAGCGCGACGAGCGCGACCGCCGTGCCCGCGACGAGGAGGCTGCCCGTCAGTCGTCGTCGCAGCCCATCTACGTGCAGGCGCCCACGCCGCCGCAGAAGCGCGGCAACCGGGGGTTCGGCGTGCTGATCGCCGTCGTCGCCGCCATCCTCTTCGCCCTGCTCTACTCGCTGGGCACCGCCCTCCTCGCCTCGGTCCGGAACCCGGACGCGTTCGGCGACGTGTTCGGCCGGTACCTGCTGTCGCCGGTCTTCTACGTGCCGACCCTCGCCTTCCTCGTCTTCTTCGTCCTGCTCGCGCTCCTGGTGAACCGCGGCAGGTGGTGGGCGTTCGTGCTCGGCGGCCTGCCCGTCGCGATCCTCGTGTACGCGGCGTACATCGGCACGCGCCTGCTGCAGGGCGGCGTCATGGACCTCGCCCCGTCGGAGCAGGCGCTGCTCCTCCAGCGCACGGTGACGTTCCCCGACGGGATCCTGGCCGCCTTCCTCGCCCGCGAGCTCGTCACATGGCTCGGCGCCGGCATCAGCGCCCGCGGCCGCCGGGTCAAGGCGAGGAACGTCGAGGCGCGGGCCGAGTACGACCGCAAGCTGGCAGAGCAGCCGGACCACCGCTGACGCGTGTCAGGCTGGGGGAGTGATCCCCCTCCTGGCCGCGGTGATGCACGTCGCGCTCGTCGTCTGCATCTTCGGCTTCGTCGCCCTCCTCGGCGGTGACGACGTCATCCCGGAGCGGGACGCGGGCGTGCTGCTCGGGCCGCTCATGGTCGTGAGCTCCACGCTGGTCTTCGCCGGCGGGCTCGTGCGCACGGCCCGGGAGGCGGACCGCGACCGGAGGATCCCGGTCCTGCCGGTGGTCGCATGGGGCGCCGCGGCCTGGCTCGCCTACGGCCTGGTGGGAGCCGTGGTCTACCTGCTCGGCGGCGCGGACGTGTTCGCGAGCCTGGCCTTCGCCCTGCGGCATCTGGTGGACCCGTTCGGGATCGCCGTGCTCGGCGTCTCGGCGCTCCTCGGTCTCGGCGCCGTCGCGCTGGCCGCCCGCGGGCCCTCGTCCACCGTTTGACCGGCGAGTCGCGGAACTGTATCGTAACGGGGGTGTGCGCTTCGTCGTGCGCTCGTGTCGTGCCGTCAAGTCGGGGCGCGCGAGCCGGCCACGAGAGCACCGACCAGGGTTCGGCCATTCGGCCGGCCCCCACGGCATACCCGCCGGCGCCTCCCACTCCCGTGGTCGGCGGATGCGCGGGTCCAGTTGAACTCGATCCCGTCCGCGGGCATCGAATGCTGACCATCAACCCGCTGTCACCGTGCAGCATCGAGGAGTCCCGTAGTGCCAACCATCCAGCAGCTGGTCCGCAAGGGCCGCACGCCCAAGGTCGTCAAGACCAAGGCGCCCGCCCTGAAGGCCAACCCCCAGCAGCGCGGCGTCTGCACCCGCGTCTACACGACCACCCCGAAGAAGCCGAACTCGGCTCTCCGCAAGGTCGCCCGCGTCAAGCTCAGCAACGGCCAGGAGGTCACGGCCTACATCCCCGGTGAGGGCCACAACCTCCAGGAGCACTCCATGGTGCTCGTCCGCGGCGGTCGCGTGAAGGACCTCCCCGGCGTGCGCTACAAGATCGTCCGCGGCGCGCTCGACACCCAGGCCGTGAAGAACCGCAAGCAGGCTCGCAGCCGGTACGGCGCGAAGATGGAGAAGAAGTAATGCCTCGCAAGGGTCCCGCCCCCAAGCGCCCTGTCGTCGCAGATCCCGTCTACGGTGCGCCGATCGTCAGCCAGCTCGTCAACAAGATCCTGCTCGACGGCAAGAAGGGCCTCGCCGAGAAGATCGTCTACGACGCCCTCGCCGGCGTCGCCGCGAAGAACGGCCAGGACGCCGTCGTCACGCTGAAGAAGGCGCTCGACAACGTCCGCCCGGCCCTCGAGGTCCGCTCGCGTCGCGTGGGTGGCTCCACCTACCAGGTGCCCATCGAGGTCAAGCCGCACCGCGCGAACACGCTCGCGCTCCGCTGGCTCACGACGTACGCCAAGTCGCGTCGCGAGAAGACCATGACCGAGCGTCTCACCAACGAGATCCTCGACGCATCCAACGGCCTCGGTGCCGCGGTCAAGCGCCGCGAGGACACCCACAAGATGGCCGAGTCGAACAAGGCGTTCGCGCACTACCGCTGGTAGTCGACCACCTCGTTCGACAGCACCACCAACCCCTTTCGGAGGAACCTGTGGCACAGGACGTGCTCACCGACCTGAACAAGGTCCGCAACATCGGCATCATGGCTCACATCGATGCCGGCAAGACCACCACCACCGAGCGCATCCTGTTCTACACGGGCATCACTCACAAGATCGGCGAGGTCCACGACGGCGCCGCCACGATGGACTGGATGGCCCAGGAGCAGGAGCGCGGCATCACCATCACGTCCGCCGCGACGACGTGCTTCTGGAATAAGAACCAGATCAACATCATCGACACCCCCGGGCACGTCGACTTCACCGTCGAGGTGGAGCGCTCGCTCCGCGTCCTCGACGGCGCGGTCGCCGTGTTCGACGGCAAGGAGGGCGTCGAGCCCCAGTCCGAGACGGTGTGGCGCCAGGCCGACAAGTACGACGTGCCGCGCATCTGCTTCGTCAACAAGATGGACAAGCTCGGCGCCGACTTCTACTTCACGGTCGACACGATCGTCAACCGCCTCGGCGCCAAGCCGCTGGTCATCCAGCTGCCCATCGGCGCCGAGGGCGGCTTCGAGGGCGTCATCGACCTCGTCGAGATGCGCGCGCTCACCTGGCGCGGCGACTCCAAGGGAGACGTCGAGCTCGGTGCGAAGTACGAGATCGAGGAGATCCCCGCGGATCTGCAGGACAAGGCGGACGAGTACCGGGCCAAGCTGCTCGAGACCGTCGCCGAGACCGACGACGCGCTGCTCGAGAAGTACTTCGGCGGCGAGGAGCTGACGGTGGCGGAGATCAAGGCCGCCATCCGCAAGCTCACCGTCAACAGCGAGATCTATCCCGTGCTGTGCGGCTCCGCGTTCAAGAACCGCGGTGTCCAGCCCATGCTCGACGCGGTCATCGACTACCTCCCCAGCCCGCTCGACGTGCCCCCCATGGAGGGCCACGACGTGCGTGACGAGGAGAAGATCATCATCCGCAAGCCCGACGCGACCGAGCCGTTCTCGGCTCTCGCGTTCAAGGTCGCGGTGCACCCGTTCTTCGGTCGCCTCACGTACGTCCGGGTCTACTCGGGCACCATCGCGGGCGGCTCGCAGGTCATCAACTCGACCAAGGGCAAGAAGGAGCGCATCGGCAAGATCTTCCAGATGCACTCCAACAAGGAGAACCCGGTCGACTCGGTCACCGCCGGTCACATCTACGCGGTCATCGGCCTCAAGGACACGACCACGGGCGACACGCTCTGCGACCCGACGGACCAGATCGTCCTCGAGTCGATGACGTTCCCCGAGCCCGTCATCGAGGTCGCGATCGAGCCGAAGACGAAGGCCGACCAGGAGAAGCTGGGTGTTGCCATCCAGAAGCTCGCCGAGGAGGACCCGACCTTCCGCACGGAGCAGAACCAGGAGACCGGTCAGACGGTCATCAAGGGCATGGGCGAGCTCCACCTCGACATCCTGGTCGACCGCATGAAGCGCGAGTTCAACGTCGAGGCGAACGTCGGCAAGCCGCAGGTCGCGTACCGCGAGACCATCCGCGGCACCGTCGACAAGCACGACTTCACCCACAAGAAGCAGACGGGTGGATCGGGCCAGTTCGCCAAGATCCAGATCAAGATCGAGCCCATGGAGGTGACCGCGGAGAAGACCTACGAGTTCGACAACAAGGTCACCGGCGGTCGCGTCCCGCGGGAGTACATCCCCTCGGTCGACGCGGGCATCCAGGACGCGCTCCAGGTCGGCGTCCTCGCGGGCTACCCCATGGTGGGCGTGAAGGCGACGCTGCTCGACGGCGCCGCGCACGACGTCGACTCCTCGGAGATGGCGTTCAAGATCGCCGGCTCGATGGCCTTCAAGGAGGCCGCGCGCAAGGCGAAGCCCGTGCTGCTCGAGCCGCTCATGGCCGTCGAGGTCCGCACGCCCGAGGAGTACATGGGCGACGTCATCGGCGACCTGAACTCCCGCCGCGGCCAGATCCAGGCCATGGAGGACGCCAGCG
Source organism: Clavibacter sp. MX14-G9D (assembly GCF_032917815.1). Classification (NCBI taxonomy): domain Bacteria; kingdom Bacillati; phylum Actinomycetota; class Actinomycetes; order Micrococcales; family Microbacteriaceae; genus Clavibacter; species Clavibacter sp. MX14-G9D. The sequence continues at coordinate 4,250 of NZ_JAVCVL010000027.1, forward strand.
GCGTCAAGGTCATCACGGCGAACGTCCCCCTGTCGGAGATGTTCGGCTACGTCGGCGACCTGAGGAGCAAGACCTCGGGCCGCGCGGTGTACTCGATGAGCTTCGGCAGCTACGCCGAGGTCCCGAAGGCTGTCGCCGACGAGATCGTCCAGAAGAACAAGGGCGAGTAGCCCTCCAGTTCGAGCGGCATCCGCCGTTTCAGTAACATAAGCACCATCTCCAATCCGCAGGGCGTCCGAAGAACAACCGGACGCCCTGCCACCGAGTCCTGAGGAGGACCCACAGTGGGTAAGGCCAAGTTCGAGCGGACCAAGCCGCACGTCAACATCGGAACGATCGGTCACGTCGACCACGGCAAGACGACGCTGACGGCAGCGATCTCCAAGGTCCTGGCGGACAAGTACCCGTCGGCGACCAACGTGCAGCGCGACTTCGCGTCCATCGACTCCGCTCCCGAGGAGCGCCAGCGCGGCATCACGATCAACATCTCGCACGTCGAGTACGAGACGCCCAAGCGTCACTACGCTCACGTCGACGCCCCGGGTCACGCTGACTACATCAAGAACATGATCACCGGCGCGGCCCAGATGGACGGGGCGATCCTCGTGGTCGCCGCCACCGACGGCCCCATGGCCCAGACGCGCGAGCACGTGCTGCTCGCGAAGCAGGTCGGCGTGCCGTACCTGCTCGTCGCGCTCAACAAGTCCGACATGGTCGACGACGAGGAGATCCTCGAGCTCGTCGAGCTCGAGGTCCGCGAGCTGCTCTCCAGCCAGGACTTCGACGGCGACAACGCCCCCGTCGTCCAGGTCTCCGGCCTCAAGGCGCTCGAGGGCGACGAGAAGTGGGTCGAGCAGATCGTCAAGCTCATGGAGGCGGTCGACGAGTCCATCCCCGAGCCCGTCCGCGACAAGGACAAGCCGTTCCTCATGCCCGTCGAGGACGTGTTCACGATCACCGGTCGTGGAACCGTCGTCACGGGTCGCGCCGAGCGCGGCACCCTCGCCATCAACTCGGACGTCGAGATCGTGGGCATCCGTCCCACCGTCAAGACCACCGTCACGGGCATCGAGATGTTCCACAAGCAGCTCGACGAGGCCTGGGCCGGCGAGAACTGCGGGCTCCTGCTCCGCGGCACGAAGCGCGAGGACGTCGAGCGCGGCCAGGTCATCGTCAAGCCGGGTTCGGTCACGCCGCACACGGACTTCGAGGGCACCGCGTACATCCTCTCCAAGGAGGAGGGCGGGCGTCACAACCCGTTCTACGCGAACTACCGTCCGCAGTTCTACTTCCGCACCACCGACGTCACCGGCGTCATCACGCTGCCCGAGGGCACCGAGATGGTCATGCCCGGCGACACCACCGACATGAACGTCGCGCTGATCCAGCCGATCGCCATGGAGGAGGGCCTCGGCTTCGCCATCCGTGAGGGTGGCCGCACCGTCGGCGCCGGCACGGTCACGAAGATCGTCAAGTAGCACCAGCTCCACCAGCACCACCTCCGACAGGGTCGGGCCGTCATGGCCCGGCCCTGTCGGCCGTTAACCGGGGCATCCGTCTCACGGCTGCCTGCGGATGGCGTCCCCGGATCGGTAGTGGGCGAACGGTTCGCGCCGCGGCGCGTAGGTTCGAGGGATGGTCAGACTCCGGCGCAGCGACGCCAACGGCAAGGGCTACACGCGGAAGAGGTCCGGCAGGGGCTGGACGTACCTCGACTCCGACGGGAACCGGGTCGTCGACCGGCAGCTCCGCGCGCGGATGGAGGGACTCGGCATCCCGCCCGCGTGGACCGACGTCTGGATCGCCCCCTACGACAACGGGCACGTGCAGGCGACGGGCGTGGACAGCGCCGGGCGCCGGCAGTACATCTACCACCCGACCTGGCGGGAGCAGAAGGACCGCATCAAGTTCGACCGCGCCCTGCAGCTGGCGGAGTCGCTGCCGGCTGCCCGTCGCCAGGTCACCATGCACCTCCGTCAGGACGGGTTCACGCGCGAGCGGGCCCTCGCCGCCGGCTTCCGGATGCTCGATACGGGCAGCCTCCGCGTCGGCAGCGAGCGGTACACCGAGTCGAACGGCAGCCACGGGCTGTCGACGCTGCTGTGCTCGCACGTCACGATCCACGACGACACGGTCCACCTCGAGTTCCCCGCGAAGAGCGGCCAGGAGTGGTCGAGCGACATCCGGGACGCGGACCTGGTCAAGGCCATCCGCGGCCTCACGCGCCGCGGGCCCAACGCGCGGCTGCTCGCCTACCGGGACGGGAGCGACTGGCATCCCCTGGGGGCGGCCGACATCAACGACTACGTGCGCGAGCGCACGGGCGGCGACTTCACCGCGAAGGACTTCCGCACGCTGCACGGCACCGTCGCCGCGGCGATCAGCCTCGCCAAGCACGGCCCGGAGGAGACCAAGGGCAAGCGGCAGAAGGCGCTCGCCCAGGCGTACCGCGACGCCGCGGAGGTGCTGAGCAACACCCCGACGATCGCGAAGACCAGCTATGTGGACCCGCGCCTCGTCGACGAGTACCTGCACGGTCGCACCATCGACCCGCAGCGCCTGGCGTCCGGCGAGACGGAGCTCCGCAACCTCCTCTTCCGGTGATCCGGCGCCTTCCGAGGAGCCCGCGGGAGCCGCCGAGAGGCCCGGAAACACGGGGGAGCGGGCGCGACACGCCCGGGTTGCACGCATGCCCGGACTATGACAAACTCGTCTAGTTCAACATTCCGGTGCACGCCGCCCTGCGCGCGAGACACCGGATCACTGCCAGGCAGTGCATAGCCGCCCGGAGCGCACGTCGCTCCCGGAGCAGGTTAGGCCGCGGGCAGCAGAGCAGAGGCACACGACACCCACCGGATGAGCACCGCTCGTCCGCGCCCGCATGCGGGCGGGTGCACGAGCTGCCCGAGGCCGCGTCCCACGATGCGCGCCCGGGTGCACCACGGATCACGGCGCCACGAGGCGCCCGGTCCGAGCGAGGGACACACGCGTCCAATACGGTCCGAGGCCGCATGACGCACGAAAGAGAGAGAGTCACACATGGCGGGACAGAAGATCCGCATCCGACTTAAGTCGTACGACCACTCGGTCATCGACTCCTCGGCCCGGAAGATCGTCGACACGGTGACCCGCGCGGGCGCCACGGTCGTCGGCCCGGTGCCGCTGCCCACCGAGAAGAACGTGATCTGCGTGATCCGCTCCCCTCACAAGTACAAGGACAGCCGCGAGCACTTCGAGATGCGCACGCACAAGCGTCTGATCGACATCGTCGACCCGACGCCGAAGGCGGTCGACTCGCTCATGCGACTCGACCTCCCGGCCGACGTCAACATCGAGATCAAGCTCTAAGGGAACCCATGTCTACCGCTAACAGGACTTTCACCGGTCTGCTCGGCACGAAGCTGGGCATGACGCAGGTGTGGGACGAGAACAACAAGCTCATCCCCGTGACCGTCGTGCAGATCACCCCGAACGTCGTCACCCAGGTGCGCACGCCCGAGGTGGACGGCTACGGCGCCATCCAGATCGCCTACGGCCAGATCGACCCCCGCAAGGCCGACAAGCCGAGCACCGGCCACTTCGACAAGGCCGGCGTCACGCCGCGCCGCCACCTCACCGAGGTCCGCACCGCCGACTTCGCCGAGTACTCGCTCGGCCAGGAGATCACGGTCGGCGCCTTCGAGGCCGGCACCAAGGTCGACGTCGTCGGCACCAGCAAGGGCAAGGGCTTCGCGGGCGTCATGAAGCGCCACAACTTCAAGGGCGTCTCCGCCTCGCACGGTTCGCACCGCAACCACCGCAAGCCCGGCTCCATCGGCGCCTCCTCGACCCCCAGCCGCGTCTTCAAGGGCATGCGCATGGCCGGTCGCATGGGCGGCGAGCGCGTCACCGTGCTGAACCTCGTCGTCCACAGCGTGGACGCCGAGAAGGGCCTCCTGCTCGTCAAGGGCGCAGTGCCCGGCGCGCGTGGCCGCATCGTCTTCGTCCGCAACGCAGTGAAGGGGAAGTAGTCATGGCTACCGACACCCAGCTCGACGTCCTCGACGCGACCGGTGCAGTCACCGGCTCCGTCGACCTGCCCGCGTCGCTCTTCGACGTGCAGACCAACGTCCCGCTCATCCACCAGGTCGTCGTCGCCCAGCTCGCCGCGGCGCGCCAGGGAACGCACAAGACCAAGGGCCGCGGCGAGGTCTCCGGCGCCGGCCGCAAGCCGTTCAAGCAGAAGGGCACCGGTCGCGCTCGTCAGGGCTCGATCCGCGCACCCCAGATGACCGGCGGTGGCATCGTCCACGGGCCCACGCCCCGCAACTACTCGCAGCGCACCCCGAAGAAGATGATCGCCGCAGCCCTGCTCGGCGCCCTCTCCGACCGCGCGCGCGGCGCCCGCCTCCACGTCATCGAGAGCCTCTCCGCCGGAGACGTCCCCTCGACGAAGACCGTGGTCGCGCTGCTCGAGGGCATCGCCACGAGCAAGCACGTCCTCATCGTCCTGGAGCGCACCGACGAGGTCAGCCTCCGCAGCGTGCGCAACATCCCGACGGTCCACGTGCTGTCCTACGACCAGCTCAACGCGTACGACGTGCTCGTGAGCGACGACATCGTCTTCACGAAGGGCGCGTTCGACGCGTTCGTCGAGTCGAAGACGGCCAAGGAAGAGGTTGCCGCATGAGCGCCACCCAGAAGGACCCCCGCGACATCATCATCGCGCCGGTCGTCTCCGAGAAGAGCTACGGCCTGATCGACCAGGGCAAGTACACGTTCATCGTGGACCCCCGCTCGAACAAGACCGAGATCAAGCTCGCGATCGAGAAGATCTTCGGCGTGCAGGTCGCGTCGGTCAACACGCTCAACAAGCAGGGCAAGACCCGCCGGACCAAGTTCGGGATGGGCAAGCGCAAGGACACCAAGCGCGCCATCGTCTCCCTCAAGTCGGGCTCCATCGACATCTTCACGACTGTCGGCTGAGACCGGGACTAGGAAAACACCAATGGCTATTCGCAAGTACAAGCCCACGACCCCGGGTCGTCGCGGTTCGTCCGTCGCCGACTTCGTGGAGATCACGCGCTCGACGCCCGAGAAGTCGCTGCTCCGCCCGCTCTCCAAGACCGGTGGCCGCAACAACCAGGGTCGCATCACGACCCGTCACATCGGTGGTGGCCACAAGCGCCAGTACCGCGTGATCGACTTCAAGCGCAACGACAAGGACGGCGTCATCGCGACCGTCGCCCACATCGAGTACGACCCCAACCGCACGGCGCGCATCGCGCTCCTGCACTTCATCGACGGCACGAAGCGCTACATCCTCGCGCCGAACAAGCTGAAGCAGGGCGACAAGATCGAGTCGGGCGCCACGGCCGACATCAAGCCCGGCAACAACCTGCCGCTGCGCAACATCCCGACGGGTACCGTCATCCACGCCATCGAGCTCCGCCCCGGCGGCGGCGCGAAGATGGCCCGCTCCGCCGGCGCCTCCGTTCGCCTCGTGGCGAAGGACGGCCCCTACGCCCAGCTGCGCCTGCCCTCCGGCGAGATCCGCAACGTCGATGCGCGCTGCCGCGCGACCATCGGCGAGGTCGGCAACGCCGAGCAGTCGAACATCAACTGGGGCAAGGCCGGCCGCATGCGCTGGAAGGGTGTCCGCCCGACCGTCCGCGGTGTCGCGATGAACCCCGTCGACCACCCGCACGGTGGTGGTGAGGGCAAGACCTCCGGTGGACGCCACCCGGTCAGCCCGTGGGGCCAGAAGGAAGGCCGCACGCGCCACATCAACAAGCCCAGCGACAAGCTCATCGTTCGCCGCCGCAACGCCGGCAAGAAGCGCAAGTAGGAGTTGTAGAAGATGCCACGCAGTCTGAAGAAGGGCCCCTTCGTCGACGACCACCTGCTCCGCAAGGTGATCTCGGCGAACGAGGCCAGCAGCAAGAACGTGATCAAGACCTGGTCGCGCCGCTCGATGATCATCCCGGCGATGCTGGGTCACACCATCGCGGTGCACGACGGCCGCAAGCACGTCCCGGTGTTCGTCACCGAGTCGATGGTGGGCCACAAGCTCGGCGAGTTCGCTCTCACGCGCACCTTCCGCGGCCACGTGAAGGACGACAAGAAGGGTCGTCGCCGCTAGCGCGGCGACGAGAAGGAGGAGAGAAATGGTGGAGTCGATCGCACGCGTGCGTCACATCCGCGTCACCCCCCAGAAGGCCCGTCGCGTCGTGGACATGATCCGCGGGAAGCAGGCCGAGGAGGCCCTGGCCATCCTGAAGTTCGCGCCGCAGGGCGCGAGCGAGCCGATCTACAAGCTGGTGGCCTCGGCCATGGCGAACGCGCGGGTCAAGGCCGACGCGTCCAACAGCTTCCTCGCGGAGCAGGACCTCTACATCGCCAAGGCGTTCGTGGACGAGGGCACCACCCTCAAGCGGTTCCAGCCGCGCGCACAGGGTCGCGCATTCCGTATCAACAAGCGCACCAGCCACATCACGGTCGTCCTCGCGACGCCGGACGAGGCGGACGTGGCGTCGACCACGAAGAAGGCGAGCAAGTAATGGGACAGAAGGTCAACCCGTACGGGTTCCGTCTCGGGATCACCACCGACCACGTGTCGCGTTGGTTCTCGGACAGCACGAAGAAGGGGCAGCGTTACAGCGACTACGTCGCCGAGGACGTGCGCATCCGCACCATGCTCAAGACGAGCCTCGACCGCGCCGGCGTGGCGCGCATCGAGATCGAGCGCACCCGTGACCGTGTCCGCGTGGACATCTACACGGCCCGCCCGGGCATCGTCATCGGCCGCCGCGGCGTCGAGGCCGAGCGCATCCGCGCCGACCTCGAGAAGCTCACGGGCAAGCAGATCCAGCTGAACATCCTCGAGGTGAAGAACCCCGAGGCCGAGGCGCAGCTGGTCGCCCAGGGCATCGCCGAGCAGCTCGCGGGTCGTGTGGCGTTCCGCCGTGCGATGCGCAAGGGCCTGCAGGGCGCCCAGCGCGCCGGCGCCAAGGGCGTCCGCATCCAGGTGTCGGGCCGCCTCGGCGGCGCCGAGATGAGCCGGTCGGAGTTCTACCGCGAGGGACGCGTGCCGCTGCACACCCTCCGCGCGAACATCGACTACGGCTTCTACGAGGCCCGCACCTCCTTCGGCCGCATCGGCGTGAAGGTCTGGGTCTACAAGGGCGACATCACCAACAAGGATCTCGCTCGCGAGCAGGCGAACCAGAAGTCGTCGCGCCCCGAGCGTCGTAACGACCGTTCCGACGGTCGAACCGGAGACCGCCGCACCAACGCGCCGCGCACCGCGCCGGCCGCCGAGGCAGCGCCGGTCGCCGCAGCAGGAGTTGAGGCGTAACCATGTTGATCCCCCGTCGAGTCAAGCACCGCAAGCAGCACCACCCCGGCCGTTCCGGCCACGCGACCGGTGGCACCACCGTGTCGTTCGGTGAGTACGGCATCCAGGCCCTCACGCCCGCCTACGTCACCAACCGCCAGATCGAGTCCGCTCGAATCGCCATGACGCGTCACGTCAAGCGCGGCGGGAAGGTGTGGATCAACATCTACCCCGACCGTCCGCTCACCAAGAAGCCCGCCGAGACCCGCATGGGCTCCGGCAAGGGCTCGCCCGAGTGGTGGGTCGCGAACGTCAAGCCGGGTCGCGTCCTCTTCGAGCTCGCCGGCGTCGACGACGTCACGGCGCGCGAGGCGCTCACCCGGGCCATCCACAAGCTGCCCCTCAAGGCACGCATCATCAAGCGCGAGGAAGGCGACGCATAATGGCGATCGGTTCCAAGGAGCTCGCCCCCGTCGAGCTGGACACTTTCGAGGACGAGCGACTCGTCGAAGAGCTGAAGAAGGCCAAGGAGGAGCTGTTCAACCTGCGCTTCCAGTCGGCCACCGGTCAGCTCGACAGCCACGGCCGCCTCCGCGCGGTCAAGCGCGACATCGCTCGGATCTACACGGTCATCCGCGAGCGCGAGCTGGGCATCCGTGCCACGCCCGCCCCCGTCGAGGTCCCCGAGAAGCCCGAGAAGAAGAAGGCGACGAAGAAGGCCGCGAAGGCCGACGACGCCGCCGTCACCGAGAAGGCTGAGGAGGCTTGATCATGGCGAACGCCGAAGAGAAGAACACGGCTGACACCGCGACGGTCGACCGCGGCTACCGCAAGTCCCGTCGTGGCTACGTCACCAGCGACAAGATGGACAAGACCATCGTCGTCGAGGTCGAGGACCGCGTGAAGCACCCGCTGTACGGCAAGGTCATCCGCCGCACCTCCAAGGTCAAGGCGCACGACGAGGCGAACTCCGCCGGAATCGGCGACCTCGTCCTGATCAACGAGACCCGTCCCCTCAGCGCCTCCAAGCGCTGGCGCCTGGTCGAGATCCTCGAGAAGGCCAAGTAGCCCCGGCTGCTTGGATAAGGAGCAACAGTGATTCAGCAGGAATCCCGCCTCAAGATCGCGGACAACACGGGTGCCAAGGAGATCTTGACCATCCGCGTGCTCGGTGGCTCGGGTCGCCGCTACGCCGGCCTCGGCGACGTCATCGTCGCGACCGTCAAGGACGCGATCCCCGGCGGAAACGTCAAGAAGGGCGAGGTCGTCAAGGCCGTCATCGTCCGCACCAAGAAGGAGACGCGCCGTCCCGACGGCTCGTACATCAAGTTCGACGAGAACGCCGCCGTCATCCTGAACAGCAACGGGGAGCCCCGCGGCACCCGCATCTTCGGACCGGTGGGCCGCGAGCTCCGGGACAAGAAGTTCATGAAGATCATCTCGCTGGCACCGGAGGTCATTTAGTCATGGCGAACATCAAGAAGGGTGACCTGGTCCAGGTCATCACGGGTCGCACGCAGGCCAAGGGCGGCGACCGGGGCAAGCAGGGCAAGGTCCTGTCCGTCCTGGTCGAGCGCAACCGCGTCGTCGTCGAGGGCGTGAACTTCATCACGAAGCACGTCCGCGTCGGCCAGACGCAGCGCGGCTCCAAGACCGGCGGCATCGAGACCGTCGAGGCGCCCATCCACATCTCCAACGTCGCGCTCGTCGACCCCGAGTCCAAGAAGCCCACGCGAGTCGGCTTCCGGACCGAGACGGTCGAGAAGGACGGGGTCTCCAAGACCGTCCGCGTCCGCTACGCCAAGAAGTCAGGTAAGGACCTCTAGCAATGACCGACACCGCAACCGCTGGCACGGCCGAGGAGAAGCAGCTCCCGCGCCTGAAGCAGAAGTACCGCTCCGAGATCGTCAGCCAGCTGACCGCTGATCTCGGCTTCACGAACGTGCACCAGGTGCCCGGGCTCACGAAGATCGTCGTGAACATGGGCGTCGGCGACGCCGCTCGTGACGGCAAGATCATCGACGGCGCGGTCGCCGACCTCACCAAGATCACGGGCCAGAAGCCGCAGGTCACCAAGGCCCGCAAGTCGATCGCCCAGTTCAAGCTGCGTGAGGGCCAGGCCATCGGCACCCACGTGACGCTGCGCGGCGACCGCATGTGGGAGTTCCTCGACCGCCTGCTGTCGCTCGCCCTGCCCCGCATCCGCGACTTCCGCGGGCTCAGCCCGAAGCAGTTCGACGGCAACGGCAACTACACGTTCGGTCTCAACGAGCAGTCCATGTTCCACGAGATCGACCAGGACCGCATCGACCGGGTCCGCGGCATGGACATCACGGTCGTCACGACCGCTCGGACGGACGACGAGGGACGCGCGCTGCTCAAGGCGCTCGGCTTCCCGTTCCAGACGCCCGAGAACACGCCGTAACCAGCTCCACCAGCATCACCCGCACGACCAGCACCACCGCACGATCGGCGCCGGGCACCTCCGCCCGGCGCCGCCACCACCACAGGTCGTCATCCGTGTCCGGATGAACGAAACCAGGCGAGAGAGGTACCACCAGTCATGACAATGACCGACCCGGTCGCCGACATGCTGACCCGACTCCGGAACGCGAACTCCGCGCACCACGACACGGTCTCCATGCCGCACTCCAAGCTCAAGTCGCACATCGCCGACATCCTCAAGTCCGAGGGCTTCATCGCCGGCTGGGACGTCGCGGACGCCCGCGTCGGCCAGACGCTGACGCTCAGCCTCAAGTTCGGCCCCGATCGCGAGCGCTCCATCCGGGGCATCAAGCGCGTGTCGAAGCCCGGACTGCGCGTCTACGCGAAGTCCGCGGAGATCCCCCAGGTCCTCGGTGGCCTCGGGGTCGCCATCCTGTCCACCTCCTCGGGGCTCCTCACGGACCGCCAGGCTGCGAAGAAGGGCGTGGGTGGGGAAGTCCTCGCCTACGTGTGGTAACGACATGTCCCGCATCGGAAGACTCCCCATCGACGTCCCCGCAGGGGTCGACGTCGCCGTGGCCGGCCAGGTCGTCACGGTCAAGGGCCCCAAGGGCGAGCTGAGCCTCACCGTGGCCCAGCCCATCCGCGCCGAGGTCCAGGACGGACAGGTGCTCGTCACCCGTCCCGACGACGAGCGCGAGTCGCGCTCGCTCCACGGCCTCACGCGCAGCCTCATCGCCAACCAGATCGTCGGCGTCACCACCGGCTACACCAAGGGCCTCGAGATCGTCGGCACGGGTTACCGCGTCGCGCTCAAGGACAAGGGCGTCGAGTTCGCGCTCGGCTTCTCCCACCCCGTGTACGTCGAGGCGCCCGCGGGCATCAGCTTCACCGTCGAGGGCGTCAACAAGATGACCGTCGTCGGCATCGACAAGCAGCTCGTCGGCGAGACGGCCGCCAACATCCGCAAGATTCGCAAGCCCGAGCCCTACAAGGGCAAGGGCGTCCGCTACGCCGGCGAGAACGTTCGCCGCAAGGCCGGAAAGAGTGGTAAGTGATCATGGCTCTCGGAGTTAGAGGAAAAAGCAAGTCCGCCGCCCGCGGCCGCAGGCACGCACGCCTGCGCAAGAAGGTCGAGGGCACCGAGCTGCGTCCGCGCCTGGTCGTCACCCGTTCGGCCCGCCACGTCTTCGTGCAGGTCGTCGATGACAGCCGTGGTCACACCGTCGCGTCCGCATCGACCCTCGAGGCCGACATGCGCACGTTCGACGGCGACAAGACCGCCAAGTCGCGCAAGGTCGGCGAGCTCGTCGCCGAGCGCGCCAAGGCGGCCGGCGTGGAGAGCGTCGTATTCGATCGTGGTGGCAACCGCTACGCAGGACGCGTCGCGGCCATCGCCGAAGGAGCTCGAGAGGGTGGTCTGAGCCTGTGAGCGCAGCCGAGAACAACAACAAGGAGCCCGAGGTCGTGGCCGTGGCGGAGACGCCCGTCGAGACCGCGGCGTCCACCGCACCCGCGCAGAACGAGGGCCGTGAGGGCCGTCGTGGCGGGCGTGACCGGAACCAGGGCGGCCGTGACAGCCGCGGTGGCCGTGATGCCGACAAGAGCCAGTTCCTGGAGCGCGTCGTCACCATCAACCGCGTGTCCAAGGTCGTCAAGGGCGGTCGTCGCTTCAGCTTCACCGCGCTCGTGATCGTCGGAGACGGCAACGGACTGGTGGGCGTCGGCTACGGCAAGGCCCGCGAGGTCCCGACCGCCATCTCCAAGGGCGTCGAGGAGGCGAAGAAGAACTTCTTCCGCGTCCCCCGCATCGGCCTGACCATCCCGCACGCCGTGCAGGGTGAGGCCTCCGCCGGAGTCGTCCTCCTGCGTCCCGCGTCCGCGGGTACCGGCGTCATCGCCGGTGGCCCCGTCCGCGCGGTCCTGGAGTGCGCCGGCATCCACGACGTCCTGAGCAAGTCGCTCGGCTCGTCGAACACGATCAACATCGTGCACGCCACGGTGGAGGCGCTCAAGCAGCTCGAGGAGCCGCGCGCCGTCGCCGCCCGTCGTGGGCTCGAGCTCGAGCAGGTCGTCCCGGCCCGCATCCTCCGCGCCCAGCGTGCCGAGGCCGACGCGAAGGCAGGTGTCTGATGGCTCAGCTCCGAGTGACGCAGATCAAGTCCAAGATCAGCGAGAAGCAGAACCAGCGCGACACCCTGCGGAGCCTCGGGCTCCGTCGCATCGGTGCCGTGGTGGTCCGAGAGGACAACGCCCAGAACCGCGGCTACGTCAACACCGTCGCGCACCTGGTGAAGGTGGAGGAGATCGACTGATGGCTGAGAAGAACGAGTCGGCCGAGCCGGCGCCCGTGAAGGCGCCCAAGGCCGCACCCAAGAAGACCGCGAAGGCGCCCGCCGCCGCGGCCGCATCCGCCGAGACGACCACGGTCGCCGCGACGGAGACGGTCAAGCGCGAGCAGGTCCTCAAGGTCCACCACCTCCGTCCCGCCGCCGGGGCCAAGAAGGCACGCCAGCGTGTCGGCCGCGGTGAGGGCTCGAAGGGCAAGACCGCGGGTCGTGGCACCAAGGGCACGAAGGCCCGCTACACGGTCCGCGTCGGCTTCGAGGGTGGGCAGATGCCGCTGCACATGCGCACCCCGAAGCTCCGCGGGTTCAAGAACCCGTTCCGCGTCGAGTACCAGGTCGTGAACCTGGAGAAGCTCGCCGTGCTCTACCCCGACGGCGGCGACGTCACCACGAGCGACCTGGTCGCCAAGGGTGCCGTGCGCAAGAACGAGAAGGTCAAGGTCCTCGGGGACGGCGACATCTCGGTTAAGCTGACGGTTGCTGTCGACAAGGTCTCCGGCTCCGCTGCGGAGAAGATCGTCGCAGCAGGCGGCTCCGTCAAGTAGCACTGCAGGACGCAACGGAGGGGCGGTCGGGAAACCGGCCGCCCCTCCGAGCACCTGGGGCCGCATCGGGTCGGCCCGACCCCCGCCTCGCGGCGGACCTCCCACAGAAAGCAGGACACCCTCCGTGTTGAGCGCCGTCGTCAGGATCTTCCGCACCCCCGATCTGCGTCGCAAGATCGGCTTCACGCTGGGCATCATCGCCCTCTTCCGCCTGGGATCCTTCATCCCGGCGCCGTTCGTCGACTTCGCCAACGTGCAGTCGTGCCTCGCGGCGAACCAGGGCACCTCGGGCCTCTACGAGCTCGTCAACCTCTTCAGCGGCGGAGCGCTGCTGAAGCTCTCCATCTTCGCGCTGGGCATCATGCCGTACATCACGGCCTCGATCATCGTCCAGCTGCTCCGCGTGGTCATCCCGCACTTCGACACCCTCTACAAGGAGGGCCAGTCCGGACAGGCCAAGCTCACGCAGTACACGCGCTACCTCACGATCGCCCTCGCGGTCCTCCAGTCCACGACGCTCATCACGGTCGCGCGCAGCGGGGCCCTCTTCGGGCAGACGAACGTCAGCGCCTGCACCCAGCTCGTGACGAACGACGCCTGGTACGCGATCATGCTCATGGTCATCACGATGACCGCCGGCACCGGCCTCATCATGTGGATGGGCGAGCTCATCACCGAGCGCGGCATCGGCAACGGCATGTCGCTCCTCATCTTCACGTCGGTCGCCGCCGCCTTCCCGACCTCGCTCCTCGCCATCCAGCAGAGCCGCGGCTGGGAGGTCTTCCTCCTGGTGATCGCCGTCGGGCTCCTCGTCGTGGCCGCGGTCGTCTACGTCGAGCAGTCGCAGCGCCGCGTCCCGGTCCAGTACGCCAAGCGCATGGTCGGTCGCCGCACCTACGGCGGCAACAACACGTACATCCCCATCAAGGTCAACATGGCCGGCGTCGTGCCCGTCATCTTCGCCTCGTCGCTGCTGTACCTCCCCGCGCTGGTGGCGCAGTTCAACCAGCCCGCCGTCGGCGAGGCGCCGGCGCCGTGGGTGCAGTGGATCACCGACAACCTCACGACGGGCGACCACCCGCTCTACATGGCGATGTACTTCCTGCTCATCGTCGGCTTCACGTACTTCTACGTCGCCATCACCTTCAACCCGGAGGAGGTCGCGGACAACATGAAGAAGTACGGCGGCTTCATCCCCGGCATCCGCGCGGGCCGCCCCACCGCCGAGTACCTCGACTACGTCCTCACGCGCATCACGCTGCCTGGCTCGCTGTACCTCGGCCTCATCGCGCTGCTGCCGCTCATCGCCCTGTCGCTCGTCGGCGCCAACCAGAACTTCCCGTTCGGCGGCGCGAGCATCCTGATCGTCGTCGGCGTCGGCCTCGAGACGGTGAAGCAGATCGACTCGCAGCTGCAGCAGCGCCACTACGAGGGGCTGCTCAAGTGACCCGCCTCCTGATCGTCGGCCCTCCCGGTGCGGGCAAGGGCACGCAGGCGACGCGCATCTCGGACGAGTTCGGCATCCCGGACGTGTCCACCGGCGACATCTTCCGCCAGAACATCAAGGACCGCACCGAGCTCGGCCAGCAGGTCCAGGCGCTGGTGGACGCGGGCGACTACGTGCCCGACGAGCTCACCAACCGCCTCATCACGGCCAGGCTCCAGGAGGAGGACGCGCAGGCGGGCTTCCTCCTCGACGGCTACCCGCGCACGCTCGACCAGGTCGCGTACCTGGAGGAGCTGCTGCAGGGCTGGGGCCAGGAGCTCGACGCCGTCATCCAGCTCGTCGCCGACGAGGAGGAGGTCGTGGCCCGCCTCACCCGCCGCGCAGCCGAGCAGGGCCGCGCCGACGACGGCGAGGACGAGATCCGGCACCGCCAGGAGGTCTACGTCCGCGAGACGAGCCCCCTCATCGCCGTGTACCGGGATCGCGGCCTGCTCCTCGAGGTCGACGGCCTCGGCGAGGTCGACGAGGTCGCCCGGCGCGTCCGTGAGGCCCTCGCGGGCCGCGGCGTCCGTCCCGTCTCCGACGCCGGCCGCGCGTAGGCCGTGGGCGCCCTCCGCCGGACCCCCGGGATCTACAAGACGCCGGACGAGATCCGCCGCATGGTGGCGCCCGGGCTCGCGACGGCCGCCTCCCTCGACGCCGTCCGCGGGCTCATCGCCCCGGGCGTGACCACGGGCGAGCTCGACGCCGCCGCGGACGCCGCCATCCGCGCCCTCGGCGGGCACTCGAACTTCCAGCTGGTGCCCGGCTACCGGCACACCGTCTGCGTGTCCGTGAACGACGAGGTCGTCCACGGGATCCCCGGCGACCGCGTGCTGCAGCCGGGCGACATCGTGTCGGTCGACAGCGGCGCGGAGATCGACGGGTGGAACGGCGACTCGGCCATGACGGTCGTGGTGCCGGATCCCGCCCGCCCGGACGTGGTGGAGGCACGGGAGCGCCTGTCCCGCGTCACCGAGGACGCGCTGTGGGCCGGCATCGCCCGGCTCGCGACCGCATCCCACCTCAACGAGGTGGGCGAGGCGGTCGAGGAGAGCGTCGAGGCCGCCGGGTCCTTCGGCATCGTCATGGACTACACCGGCCACGGCATCGGCCGGAGCATGCACGAGGACCCGCCGGTCTTCAACTACCGCGTGCGCGGCAGGGGCCCCGCCGTGAAGCCGGGCCTGGTCGTCGCGATCGAGCCGATGATCACCGACGGCGAGGCGGAGACGCGCGTCCTCGACGACGACTGGACCGTCGCCACCGTCGACGGCAGCATGGCCTCCCACTGGGAGCACTCGGTCGCGGTGCACGCGCGCGGCATCTGGGTGCTCACGCTCGCGGACGGCGGGGCATCGCGCCTCGTGCCGCGGGGCGTCACGCCCGTCGCGCCCTGAGCGCGGACGGCCGGCCGACGCCGGCCTAGGTGTCCATGACGTGCACGAGCTCCTCGATGAAGGAGCCGTGCGATCCCGACGCCCGCATGATCGCCTGCACGTCGCGGTGGTCGGAGAAGACCTCCACGAACTGGTCGAACACGTGCTGGAAGCTCGTGCGCCCGCTCGCGCTGAACGCCACCAGCGCGACGACGTGCACGCGGTTGCCGCCCCAGCGCATCGCCTCGTCGTTCACCACGATGGCGATCGCCGTGCGGTGCGCGGTCATGGCGAGGGAGTGCGGCACCGCGAGCGTGTCGGTGAACGCCGTCGACGACAGCCGCTCGCGCTCGATGGCGCCCTCGATGTACTCGGGCTCGATGATGCCCTGCTCGACCATGCGCTGACCGAGGAGCCGGATCATCGACTCCTCGTCCGGGGCGTGCAGGTCGCGGAAGAACAGCGACTCGTCGAGGAAGCGCAGCAGGTCGTGCTTCATGGCGCTCCGACGCGCGTGCCGGCGCACGCGGGCGACGGCCCGCCGGATCGCCTCGATGTCGTCCGGTGTCGGCAGGGGCTGGACCACCACGACGTTGTCGGCGGGCGGGCGCGACCCCGTCGCGTCGATCACGAGCTGCACGCCCAGGGCGTCGGCGTCCACGTCCGTGCGCGTGACCACGGCGTCGACGCTGATGTCGGCCCCGAGCGCCTGCTCGATGCGCTGCCGCATGATCTGGTGCAGGTCGTAGTAGTTGGGGCACACGAGCGCGCACGCGACCCGGTCGTCGCGCCGGGCGACGCGCTCCCGGTGCGAGCCCACGTGCAGGGCGATGTACGCGATCTCGTCGTCGTTGATGGCGATGCCGCGGCGGCGCTGCACCTCGCTCGCGATGAAGACGGCGATCTCGTACGTCATGGGGTACGACGTCTTGATCGACCGCGCCAGCGGGTTCCGTGAGAAGGAGCGGTCGGCAGCGCGGGCCACGAGGTTGCCGAGGTGCAGGGAGAACCGCACGGTGAAGTCCTCGTCCTCGAGGTCGACCAGGTACTCCTGCTTGACGCGGCGCACGATCGCACGCACCACGTCGAGGTCGCTCTCGACCACGTGCTCGCGCATCACGGTGGCGAGGGACTGCTCGTTGCCGGGCGTGACGACGCGCGTGCGCACGAGGAGCGCCAGGTAGGCGACGTCGCCCGCGGGGACGGGCACGTCGAAGTGCGCAGCGAGGAGGCGGGCGAGCACCGTGCGGATCGCGAGCGCGGTGCGGTCCTCGGACGGGCCGTCCGGATCCGCGGGGCCGGGGTCGGCGTCGTCCGCGGCGTCGTGCGCGTCGCCCGCGGCGTCGTGCGCGTCGCCCGCTTCGAGGGCGGCGGCATCGG
>NZ_JAVCVL010000270.1:0-3248 GCF_032917815.1 Clavibacter sp. MX14-G9D
CGCGGACGCGGCGGCGGAGGCCGATGACGACCTCGCTCCCCCCGTCCCGCCCGCGGGCGCCCCGGCGCAGCCGGCGAGGAGCGCGGCGAGGACGACCCCCAGCGGCAGAGCGGCCCCCATCGAGAGGAGGAGCCGCGCCCGCGTCGCGGGCAGGGGCATCGGCGAGGGCACCGGCCGGGGCGCGGACGCGGCGGGGGATGTGACGCTCGGTCGCATGCGGGGCTCCTGACTGCCGGCGGGTCCCGGTCGCCTCCCACTCCATCCGCTGCGCCCCGCACGAGGAAGGCCCTGCCCAGACGGGTCACGGCAGAGCCTGTCTCCGGCCGGGCGACGCCCGTAGCGTGGAGGGCATGGACAACCGAGCCGATGCACGCGAGTTCCTCTCGACGCGCCGCGCACGGCTCACGCCGGAGGCGGTGGGCATCGTGGCCGGCGGCCGCCGACGGGTCCCCGGCCTCCGCCGGGACGAGGTCGCGGTCCTCGCCGGCGTGAGCGTCGACTACTACACGCGCCTGGAGCGCGGGAACCTCGCCGGGGTGTCCGAGGGCGTGCTCGACGCGATAGCCCGAGCGCTCGAGATGGACCAGGCCGAGCGCGACCACCTGCACGACCTCGCCCGCGCGGCGGGGCCCGTCCCCCGCCGCACGCCGACGGGCGCGACGGCGCGGTTCCCGTCGCCGCCCGTCCAGCGCATGCTCGACGCGATGGTCGGCGCGCCCGCGATGATCACGAACACGCGCATGGACCTCGTCGCCGCCAACCGCCTCGGCTACGCCCTCTACTCCGACATGCTCCAGGGGTCCGTGCGCCCGGCCAACCACTCCCGATTCATCTTCCTCGACCCGCGGGCCCACGACCTCTACCCGGACTGGGAGCGCGCGGCGAACGTGAACGTGGCGATCCTCCGCCGCGACGCGGGACGCGATCCCCACGACGCCGGCATCGCCGCGCTCGTCGGCGAGCTGTCCATCCGCAGCGACGAGTTCCGCTCCCGCTGGGCCGCCCACGACGTCCGCCGCCACTACACGGGCGCGAAGGAGTTCCGGCACCGCGCGGTCGGGATCCTCGAGCTCGACTTCCAGGCCATGGAGCTGCAGGACGACCCCGGCCACACGATGACCGTCTACACCGCGGCGGCCGGATCCGCGACCGACGAGGGCCTGCGCCTGCTCGCCACGTGGGCGGCGACGGAGGACGTCGTGTCCCGCGCCGCCGACGCCGTGAGCTGATCCCGACCACCGCACCGACCGGCGCCGCGGGCTCGCCTGCCCCTCCGCCCCCATCCCGTCCGCTCCCGCGCCGCCCCCGAGGGCTCCGCGCCGCGCTGCCCGAGAGGCCACCCATGACGTCCCCCACCGCCCCTGTCCGCGGCGCCGCGCCCGCGCCCGCGCCCGCCGCGCCGATCCGCCGGCTGCCGCTCGTCTCGCTCGTCGTCCTCGCGACGACGGGGTTCATCCTGGTCGCGATGGAGACGATGCCCGCCGGCCTCCTCCCCGTCATGGCCGGCGGCCTCGGCACCGACGAGGGCAGCGTCGGGCTCCTCATCAGCGCCTACGCGCTCGGCACGGTCATCGTCACCGTGCCGGCCATCACCCTGACGTGCGGCATGCGCCGTCGGCCGCTCCTGGCCGTCGCCCTCGTGGGCCTCGTCCTGGCGAACGCGGTCACCGCCCTGTCCCCCGGCATCGGCGTCGCGCTCGCCTCCCGGTTCGTCGCCGGCGCGTTCTCCGGCACCATCTGGGGGATGCTCGCCGCCTACGGGCGCCGCATCAGCCCGCCCGACCGGGCCGGCCTCTCCCTCGCGATCGTCTCGGCCGGCGCACCGGTCGGGTTCGCCTTCGGCACGCCGCTCGGGGCCTTCCTCGGCACGGCCCTCGACTGGCGCTGGTCCTTCGCGGGGCTCAGCCTCCTCGGCGTCGTGGTCCTCGCCCTGGTCCTCACGGTCGTGCCGGACGCGCCCGCGGTCCCCGCCACGGTGCGCCTGCCGCTCCGCCGGGTGATCCGCATCCCCGGCATCGCGATGATCCTCGCCGTCATCGCCGCGTGGATGGTCGCCCACAACACCGTCTACACCTACATCGCGCCCTACCTCCGCGCGGGCGGCTCCGGGCTCGGCGCCGACGTGACGCTCCTCGTCTACGGGGTCGCGTCCATCGGCGGCATCGTCCTCACCGGCGCGCTCCTCGACCGGCACCCGCGCCAGGTCGTGCACGGCAGCGTCGCCGTCTTCGTCCTCGCGGGCGCGATCCTCCTCGTGGGCGGCGCCTCCGCCCCCGCGGTGCTCGCGGCGGCCGTACTGTGGGGCCTCGCCTTCGGCGGCTCGTCGGCGCAGATGCAGGCGGCGCTGACGACCGCGGGCGGCGACGACGCGGACGTCGCGAACTCGTTCCTCCCCGTGGCCTTCAACGTCGCGATCTTCGCCGCCGGCATCCTGGGCGCGGGCCTCCTCTCCCGGACGGACGCGCTCGTGCTGCCCGGCGTGATGGTCGGCTTCGGCGTCGTGGCCCTCCTCCTCACGCTCCGCGGGCGCCGCGACGCGTTCCCCGTCCGGTTCTGACGCCCGGGCGCCACGCCGCCCCCCGAGGCGCGCGGCGCCTCCCGGTAGCGTCGGGGTCATGCGCCTGATCCTGATCCGCCACGGCCAGACGAGCTCGAACGTCGCCGGCCTCCTCGACACCCGCATCCCCGGCCCCGGGCTCACCGCGCTCGGCCGCACCCAGGCGTCGCTGCTGCCGGGTGCGCTCCAGGGCGAGGACATCGGCCGGATCCACGTCTCCACGATGCGGCGCACGCACGAGACGGCCGCGCCGCTCGCGCGGGCGCTCGGCCTCACGCCGGTCGAGAGCGCGGGCATCCGCGAGATCTCCTCCGGCGAACTCGAGATGCGCGGCGACCGGGCGGCCGTCACGGAGTACGTCGAGACGATGGTCCGGTGGGTCGACGGCGAGCACGACCTGCGCCTGGCCGGCGGCGAGACGGGGCGCGGGTTCGCGGCCCGGTTCGACGCCGTCGTCGCCGAGGCGGAGGCCTCGGGGCACGGCACGGTCGCGCTCGTCAGCCACGGCGCCGCCATCCGCTCGTGGACGGGCCTCCGCGCGCACGGCGTCGACGCGGCCTTCGTCGCCGACCACCCGCTCGAGAACACGGGCGTCGTCGTCCTCGTCGGATCGGGGACGGACTGGGAGCTCGAGTCCTGGGAGGGCGAGCCCGCGGCGGGCGCGGGAGCGGACGCCCCGTCCGGGCCGGCG
>NZ_JAVCVL010000271.1:0-3247 GCF_032917815.1 Clavibacter sp. MX14-G9D
CGGGCGACGCCCTCCCCCGCGACGGCCGCGCCGAGCCCCATGACCTCGTGCTGGGTCAGCGCCAGCGGCAGCCACCCCTCGCCGCGGTCGCGCGCCGCGTCCACGAGGGACTCCACCACGGCGTCGACGGGCGGGCGTCGGGGGTCCGCCGCGGCCAGCGCCTGGCCGAGCGCCCGCAGGGTGTCGTCGAGGCCGGCCCAGAGGAGGTCGGCCTTGGAGGCGAAGTAGTTGAAGAAGGTGGCGCGGCTGACGCCGGCGCGCTGCGCGATCTGCTCCACCGTCGTCGCCGCGTAGGTGTTCTCGAGGAAGAGCTCCGCGGCGGCCTCCTCGAGCGTCGCCCGCGACGATCGGCGCGGGCGGCCGGCGGGACGGGCGGAGGTCATGCGCCCATCCTGGCGCACGGGCGTCGTCCGGGACGCGTATTGTTGGACGCGGTACAGAAACCCCTCCCCGCGCCCGACCGGCGCTCCCATCGGAAGCACCCATGATCCCCACCTCGCGCGCCCGCGCCCTCGCGGGCCTCGGCGCCCTCGCCTCCACCGCCCTCGTCCTCTCCGGCTGCACCCCCGCCGCCCCCGAGGCGTCCACCACGCCCGTCTCCGGCGGCACGCTCGTCTACGCGTCGGGCGACGCCGAGCCCGAGTGCCTCGACCCGCACGTCGGCGGCAACTACCCGCAGGCGCTCGTGTCCTCGCAGTTCCTCGAGCCGCTCGTGTCGCTCGACGGCGAGGGCGGCATCACGCCGTGGCTCGCCGAGACCTGGACCTGGAACGACGACGGGCTCGGCCTGACGCTGCAGCTGCGCGAGGGCGTGGCCTTCACCGACGGCACCCCGTTCGACGCCGACGCGGTGGTCGCGAACATCCAGCACGTGCAGGACCCGGCGACGCTCTCCAGCACCGGGTACCTCGCGCTGCAGGCGGTCACCGACGCGACCGCCGTCGACGCGTCCACCGTGCAGCTGACCCTCTCCACCCCCGACAGCGCGCTCCTGGAGTCGCTCTCGCAGCCGTGGCTCGCCATGGAGTCGCCCGCCGGCATCGCCCGCGGCACCGACGCGAACTGCGCCCAGCCGATCGGCACGGGCCCGTTCGCCGTCGAGCGGTGGGACCGTCAGCAGTCCATCTCGCTGGTCCGCAACGACGACTACTCCTCGCCGCCCGCCGACGCCGAGCACACGGGGCCCGCGTACCTCGAGCGCATCGACTGGCGCTTCCTGCCCGACTCCGCCTCCCGCTACGCCGCGCTCCAGAGCGGCGAGGTCGACGTGATCGACAACGCGCAGCCCGACGCGATCGCGTCCGCGACGGCCGCCGGGACGCTCGGCGAGCTGGACGCGCCGCGGCCCGGCGCCTCCAACCGCATCGAGCTGAACTCCGGGCAGGCGCCCTTCGACGACGCGCGCGTCCGCGAGGCCTTCGTCCGGTCGGCCGACGTCGACGCCGGTATCACGGCCCTGTTCCAGGGCACGGCCGAGCGCTCCCACTCGCCGCTCGCGAGCACCGAGCCCGCCGGCGTCTCCGACCCCGACCCGTTCGAGATCGACGTCGACCGTGCGGGCCGGCTGCTCGACGAGGCCGGCTGGCAGGCGCGGGACGCCGACGGGATCCGCACGCGCGACGGCCAGCGACTCACCCTGCGCTTCCCCGTGAGCACCAACCAGTCGATCCCCGCGGAGCAGTCGCTCTTCGAGCAGATCCAGGCCACCACCAAGGAGGTCGGCTTCGACGTGCAGCTGGAGCCCATGGACCTCGGCTCCTGGTACGAGGCCCTCGGGGACGACGCGTACGAGCTCGTCAGCGCCCCCTACACGAAGGCTGGACCCGACGTGCTGCGGATCCTGTACGACACCTCGGGCATCACCCCCGCCCCGAGCGGCTACTTCGCGAACCACGCCAAGGTGTCGGTCCCCGAGATCGACCAGGCGCTCGCCGAGGCGCGCTCCACGACCGACCTGGACCGCCGGAACGCGCTCTACGCCGACGTGCAGCGCCGGGTGATGGAGGGGCACTGGATCCTGCCGCTCTACGACCAGCAGAACCACTTCCTGCTCGGCACCGACGTGCAGGGCCTCCGCGCGCTCCCGTCGGTGGCGACGCCGACGCTGTACGACACCTGGCTCGCCCGGTGACCCGGGGCCGCGCCACCGCGTCCCGCTCCCGCGTCCCCGCCCTCGTGCGGGCCGTGGGCGCGCGGATCGGCGGCGCGGCGCTCGTGCTCTGGGCGGTGGCGACGGTGACGTTCCTCGCCGTGCGGCTCATCCCGGGCGATCCCGCGCAGGCCGTCCTCGGCGGGCCGGGCTCGCAGGCCCCGCCCGAGGCGGTGGCCGCCGTGCGCGCGGAGTACGGCTTCGACCAGCCGCTGATCGTGCAGTACCTCGCCCAGCTCGGCCGGCTCCTCCAGGGCGACCTCGGCCGCTCGTACACGCTCCGCGAGGACGTGGCCGCGGTGCTCGCGCGCCAGCTGCCGGGCACGCTGCTCGTCGCGGTGCTGGCGCTCGTCGTCGCCTGGGTCCTCGCGCTCGGGCTCGCCCTGGTCTCCACGGGCGCCGGGCGCGTGGCGGGGGCGCTGGGGGCGGGCGTGGAGATCGTCGCCGCGTCGCTGCCGCACTTCTGGATCGGCGTGGTGCTGATCCTCGTGTTCTCCACCGGCCTCGGCTGGCTGCCCGCGGTGAGCGGATCGGGACCGGCAGGGCTCGTGCTGCCCGTGCTCACGCTGGCGATCCCGCTGGCCGGCTTCCTCGGCCAGATCATGCGCGAGGCGCTGCTGGACGCCCTGGACTCCCCCTTCGCGCTCGCCGCGCGCGCCCGCGGGGAGTCCGAGGCGGGCGTCCGGCTCCGGCACGCGCTCCGGCACGCGGCCGCTCCCGGCATCGCGCTGTCCGGCTGGGCGTTCGGCTTCCTCATCTCCGGCGCCGTGGTCGTCGAGCAGATCTTCGCCCGGCCCGGCCTCGGACGCACGGCCCTCTCGGCCGTGACGAGCCGCGACGTGCCCGTCATCGTGGGCGTCGTGCTCGTGGTGGCCGTGATCTACATCGTGCTCACCGCCGTGACCGACCTGCTCGCGCGCCTCGTCGACCACGTCCTGCACGGGGTGCGGGTACTCGACCACGAGGTCGAGGTCGATCACGGTGCCGCCGTCCTCCTCGGAGACCGTGACGCCGGGGCCGGTGCTGGTGCCGCGGATCGCCCGCGACGCGGCGTCGAGCGCCCGCGCGGCGGCGCCGCCCAGGTGATGCACGCCGGTG
>NZ_JAVCVL010000272.1:0-3241 GCF_032917815.1 Clavibacter sp. MX14-G9D
GGCGCGCGGTGGCGCACCGTCGACGTCACGGAGCGGGACGTGCTGGGCCCCGGGCGGCTCCGTGCGCTCCTCGTGCACGCGGGCCTCGAGCCCGTGCGACGGGCCGGCCCCGCCTCCGGCCGCGCACGGAGCGCCTCCGGCGTCGGCTGGCCGTCCAGCGGCCCGCCGCTAGGCTGTGCGGGTGAGTGATGTAGAGATCGGCCGCGCCAAGCGGGCCCGCCGGGTGTTCGCGTTCGACGACATCGCCATCGTCCCGTCGAGGCGCACGCGCGACCCGCAGGACGTCTCGGTCGCCTGGTCGATCGACGCCTACCAGTTCGAGATCCCGTTCCTCGCGGCGCCCATGGACTCCGTGGTCTCCCCGGCCACGGCCATCGCCATGGGGCGCCTCGGCGGGGTCGGCGTCCTCGACCTCGAGGGGCTGTGGACGCGCTACGAGCACCCCGAGCGTCTGCTCGAGGAGATCCGCTCGCTGCCGCCGGAGTCCGCGACGCGGCGCATGCAGCAGATCTACTCCGAGCCCATCAAGCCCGAGCTCATCACGGCGCGCATCGCCGAGATCCGCGCGGCTGGCGTCGTGGTCGCCGCGGCCCTCTCGCCCCAGCGCACCGCCGACCACTACGAGACCGTCGTCGCCGCCGGCATCGACCTCTTCGTCATCCGCGGCACGACCGTGTCCGCGGAGCACGTCTCGAAGGCCGCGGCCCCGCTCAACCTCAAGGAGTTCATCTACGAGCTCGACGTGCCCGTCATCGTCGGCGGCGCGGCCACGTACACGGCGGCCCTGCACCTCATGCGCACCGGCGCGGCCGGCGTCCTCGTCGGCTTCGGCGGGGGAGCGGCGTCCACGACGCGCTCGACGCTCGGCATCCACGCGCCCATGGCCACGGCCCTCTCCGACGTCGCCGGCGCCCGCCGCGACTACATGGACGAGTCCGGCGGCCGCTACGTGCACGTCATCGCCGACGGCGGTCTCGGCAGCTCGGGCGACATCGTCAAGGCCATCGCGGTCGGCGCCGACGCGGTCATGCTCGGCTCGACCCTCGCCCGCGCGACCGACGCGCCCGGCCAGGGCTTCCATTGGGGCGCCGAGGCGCACCACGCGGAGCTGCCGCGCGGGCACCGCGTCCGCGTCGACCAGGTCGGCCCGCTCGAGCAGATCCTCTACGGCCCGTCCACCACCGCCGACGGCAGCGCCAACCTGGTCGGCGCCCTGCGTCGCGCCATGGCCACCACCGGCTACTCCGACCTCAAGGAGTTCCAGCGCGTCGAGGTCGTCGTCGCGCCGTACGGCAAGTAGTCCGCGCCGGCCGCCCGGCCGGTCCGCGCCGCATGCGCGGTCCGGGAACATGCGGGGCGCGGCCCGCGTTGTGAAGGTCAGGAAGAGGGAGGTGCGCGCATGGCGGAGGTCCGTCGCGTCAAGCTGCCGGGTGTCGGCGTGCTGCACACCTTCATCACCGACGACGGGGGCAAGGTCGGCGTCATCGCCCACCGCTCGGGCCACAGCGACCTGATCACCTTCTCCGAGGAGCAGGACGGTCCCGACACGCAGAAGGTGTCGCTGCGCCTCAGCGAGGACGAGGCCCACACGCTCGCGGAGCTGCTGGGCGGGACCCGCATCACCGAGTCGATCGACAAGCTCGACCAGATCCCGGGGCTCAGCATCGACTGGTTCACGGTCGACTACGACGACCACATCGCCGGGCAGGCGCTCGGCAACCTCGCCTCCCGCGGCGTCGTCGGCCTCACGGTCGTGGCCGTCGTGCGCGGCGACTCGGCGAACCCGGCCCCCGCCGACGACTTCACCGTCTACCCGGGCGACACGCTCGTGGTCGCCGGCTCGCCCGAGAAGGTGGCCAAGGCCTTCGCGTTCTACCGGACGGGCGAGTTCCCGCACCGTCCCGCATCCGGCTCCGCGCCGGACGGAGGGTAGCGGGTGCACCACGGCCACGACCTCATCGTCCTCGGCCTGCTGTTCGTCCTCGCGTACGCCTTCGGCCAGCTCGGCAAGCGCATCGGCCTGCCCGCGATCCCCATCTACATGCTCGTGGGGCTCCTCGCGAGCCCGAGCGTCCACTGGTTCCCCCTCGACTTCGCCTCGGGGGACATCGAGCTGATCGCCGTCTTCGGCCTGATCCTGCTCCTGTTCAACCTCGGGCTGGAGTTCGACCAGGACGAGTTCTTCGGCAACGCCGGGAAGCTCATCGTCTCCGGCGGCTCCTACGTGCTCATCAACATGGGCGTGGGCTTCGCGTTCGGGTTCGCGCTCGGGTGGGGGACCCGCGAGGCGCTCATCATCGCCGGCATGACGGCGACCTCCTCGAGCGCCATCGTCACCAAGCTGCTCATCGAACTCAACCGCCTCGCCAACGACGAGACCCCGATGATCCTCGGGGTCACCGTGGTCGAGGACATCTTCATCGCCGTCTACCTCGCCATCGTGTCCGTCGTGCTCAGCGGCCAGACCGAGCCATGGGCGGTGGTCGGGCAGCTCGCGGTGTCGTTCGCGTTCCTCGTCGTGATGTTCACGGTCGCGCGGAAGGGCGGCGCGTTCCTGTCCCGCTTCCTGCGCACGCGCGACGTCGAGCTGTTCACGGTGCTGTTCTTCGGGCTCGCCATCCTGTTCGGCGGCATCGGCGAGGTCCTCGGGGTGACCGACGCGATCGGCGCCTTCCTCATCGGCCTCGTGCTCGGCGCGACCCGCATGCGCAACCGCATCGAGCAGATCGCGATCCCGCTGCGCGACGTCTTCGGCGCGTTCTTCTTCCTCAACTTCGGCCTGGCGCTCGATCCCGGCGAGTTCCCGACCGTGGTCGTGCCGGTCCTGGTGGCCGTGGTGATGACCTTCGTGCTCAACCTCATCGCCGGGCAGTTCGTCGCGTGGCTGAACGGCCACGGGGCGCAGGCCGGCATCAACACGGCGTTCATCCTGCAGAACCGGGGCGAGTTCGCGCTCATCCTCGCGACCCTGTCGCTCTCGGCGGGGCTCGACGAGCGCATCCAGCCGTTCGCCGGCCTGTACGTGCTCGTCATGGCGATCATGGGCCCGCTCCTCGCTGCCAACTCGGTGCGCATCGGCACGGCCGTGCTCCCCACCCGCTACCGGTCCGCGACCCGGCGCGCCGCGGAGAAGGCCGAGCGCGACGCAGAGCGCGCCGGGGCGCTCGCGCTGTTCGAGGCCGCCGAGCGCGGCGACGCCCCCGCCGCCGCGACGTCCGCGTACGACGACGGGCTCGCGGTC
>NZ_JAVCVL010000273.1:0-3202 GCF_032917815.1 Clavibacter sp. MX14-G9D
CTCGGCGAGGCCCTCGCCGCCTGGGCCGCGGAGGACGCCCTGGCGGCCGTGGCCGACGGGCCGCGGTTCGCCGCGTGGATCGCCACGGAGAGCGCGGCGGTGGCCGCGCTGCGCGCCGCGGTCGTGGCGCACGGAGTCGATCCCGCGCGCGTGCAGGCGCAGGGGTACTGGCGCGCGGAGGGCCGTCGGCGTGACCCGGCGGGAGAAGTCGGTTAGGTTAGCCTCACCTATCCCAGCTCGGCGCCGGTGCTGCCGTCGAGACGCACCCCGTCGAACGAAGGCCCTCGTGACCCCTCCCCGTGCCGTCCTGTCCGCCCGCATCCCCGCCTCCGCCGCTCCCCGCGCCGGAGGGCGCGACCGCCGCCGGACCGCCGTCGCGCTCGCAGCCCTCGTCGTCCTGGGCCTCGCGGCCTGCGCGCCCGCCGGCGATGCGGGCGGCGCAGCGGCCGGATCCCCCACCGCCGCCACCGGCACCCGCACCGTCACGGACGCCCGCGGCGAGGTCGAGGTCCCCGAGGCGCCGCAGCGCGTGGTCGTGCTGGAGCCCGTCGCCCTCGACACGAGCGTGGCGCTCGGCGTCGTCCCCGTGGGCGCGGCCGTGCTGAACGAGACCGCGGGCGTGCCCGCCTACCTCGGCGCCGACGCCGCCGCCGCCAAGGTCGTCGGGACGGTGCCCGAGCCCGGCGTCGAGCGGATCGCGGCGCTCGCGCCGGACCTCATCATCGGCACCGAGTCCCGGCATGCCGCGATCCACGACCAGCTCGCCGCCATCGCCCCGACCGTGTTCCTCGCCTCGCAGGCGGATCCGTGGCAGGACAACGTCGCCCGCGTCGGCGACGCGCTCGGCCGGGCCGACGACGCCGCCGCGCTCCTCGCCGACCACCAGACGCGCTGCGACGAGGTCGCGGCCGAGAACGAGGCCGCCGGCGCGACCGCCCAGATGATCCGCCCGCGGGACGGCCTGCTCACCCTCTACGGCCCCGACTCCTTCGCGGGCAGCACCCTCGAGTGCGCCGGGTTCACCACGCCCGAGCGCGACTGGGAGGGATCCATCTCCGTCGACCTGTCGCCCGAGAAGGTGCTCGAGGCGCGCGCCGACCAGGTCTTCGTCACCACGACGGACGTCGACGACCCGTCGACGGTTCCCGCCGCCGTCACGGACAACGCCACGTCGTTCCCGGAGCTGCACCTCGTCGACCAGTCGTACTGGATCACGGGCGTGGGGCCGCTGGGCGGGGCGAAGGTGCTCGACGACATCGAGGACGTCCTGCGCGACGCCCGGTGAGCCGCCTCCGCACGAGCCGCGCTCCCGCGGCGCCCGCGAGCGCCCCGGTCCCCCGGCCCGCGACGGTCCGGGGGCGCCGCCGCGCGCGCACGGCGGCGTGGGCCATCGCCATCGCCGTGGCCCTCGCCGCGGCGCTCGTCCTCTCCCTCGCGGTGGGCGCCAACGGGCTGACCCCGGGCCTCGTGCTCGACACCCTCGCCGGCGGCGGCACCGACGAGTCCCGGTTCGTGCTGCTCGACCAGCGGATCCCGCGCACCCTCCTCGCGCTCGCGGTCGGGGTGGGGCTCGGCGGCGCCGGGGCGCTCATGCAGGCGCTCACGCGGAACCCGCTGGCGGACCCGGGCATCCTCGGCGTGAACGCGGGCGCGGCTGCCGCCGTCGCGGGCGCCGTGGTGCTCGTCGGCGTGACGGACCCGGCCGGGCAGGCGCCGTTCGCCTACGCGGGCGCCCTCGTGCTCACGGTCGTCGTGGTGGCGCTCGGCACGGCCGGCCGCGGGCGGGCGGATCCCGTGCGCCTCACCCTCGCCGGCATCGCCGTGGGCGCGGTGCTCTCCGGCATCACCACGGGTGTGACGCTGACGCACCCGGAGGCGTTCGAGCGGATGCTCGGCTGGTCGGCGGGCACCCTCCTCGGGCGGGACCTCGCACTGCTCCCGCCCGTGCTGCCCCTCCTCGGCGCGGGCGTGCTCCTCGCCGTCGCGATCGCGCCCGCGCTCGACGCCGTGGCGCTCGGCGACGACACCGCGCGGAGCCAGGGCGTCTCGCTGCCGCGCACGCGCCTCGTCACCATCGCGGCCGTCACGCTGCTGGCCGGCACCGCCACGGCGCTCGCGGGGCCGGTCTCCTTCGTCGGGCTGATGATCCCGCACGTGGTGCGCTGGAGCCTCGGGGTGGGCCACCGCCGCGTGGTCATCGGATCGATGGCCGCGGCGCCGGTGCTCGTGCTGCTCGCCGACGTCGTCGGCCGCGTGGTCGCGCCGCCCGGCGAGATGCCCGTCGGCATCGTCACCGCGTTCGTGGGGGCGCCCGTGCTGATCTGGCTCGTGCGCCGCGGACGCCGGGTGTCGGGCCTGTGAGCGCGCTCCTCGCCCGCCCCGCTCCCCCGGCTGGATCCGCGACCCGCGTCCGCCGGGGGACGGCACCGGCGCGCCTCCGCGTCGCCGCGGTCGCCGGCGCCCTCCTCGTCGCGATCGCGGCCCTCGGGGCGATCGCTGCCATGACGGGCGACTTCCCCGTGGCGCTCCCGGACGTGATCGGCTCCCTCACCGGGTCGACCACGGGCCTGCCGCGGACGGTCGTGCTCGACTGGCGCATGCCGCGCATCGCCGCGGCCGTCGTCGTGGGCGCCGCCCTCGGGGTGGCGGGCGCGCTGTTCCAGGGCGTCACGCGCAACCCGCTGGCGAGCCCCGACATCCTGGGGCTCTCGCAGGGGGCCTTCGTCGGGATGCTGGGCGCGGTCGTCCTCGTCGGCTCGTCGTGGGAGTCCCGCACGGTCGGCGCGCTCGCGGGCGGGCTCGCCGCGGCGCTCGTCATCGTCCTGCTGTCGTCGGGCACGGGCGCGGGCGGGTTCCGCTTCATCGTGGTGGGGATCGCCGTCTCCTCGATGGCCGCATCGCTCGGCACCTGGCTGCTGCTGCGGGTGGAGCTGGACGTGGCGATGACCGCGTCGGCGTGGGGTGCCGGCACGCTCGCGGGCGTCGACCGGACGGGCGTCGGCACGGCCGCGGCGCTCGTCGCGGCGCTGCTCGTCGCGGTGCCGGTGCTCTCCCCCGCCCTCCGGCAGCTGGAGCTCGGCGACGACCTCGCCGCCGCGACGGGGGTGCGCGTCGCCGGTGCGCGGCTGGCGGCGCTCGGGATCGGCGTGGCGCTGGTGTGCGTCGCGACCACGGTCGCCGGCCCCGTGGCCTTCGTCGCGCT
>NZ_JAVCVL010000274.1:0-3182 GCF_032917815.1 Clavibacter sp. MX14-G9D
CCGGGCCGCGACACCGTGGACGCGGCCGCGCTCGAGCGCCTGCGCGAGCTCGAGGGGCGGGACGCGGGCGAAGCGCCCGGGCGCGGCGCGCATGAGCCGTCCCACGCGCCCGATGCGACTCCCATGCCCGACACGCCCATCCGCTCGGACGAGCCCCGCGCACGCACCCGCCCGCGGACCCGCACCCGCACCTCCACGCGCTGGGGCATCGCGCTCCCGTGGGCCGCGTCCGTGGTCGTGGCCGCCGTGCTCGCCACGGGGATCACGGCGTGGGCCCTCGACGACGACCGCGCCACGGTCGCCGTCCTCGACCTCGAGCTGCTCCCGGAGCCCGACGGCGCGACCTACCTCTCCGTCGACACCGGCTCGGTGATCCCCGGCACGGCTGTCGCGGGCTTCCACGGGCTGACGGTGGCACGCGTGCCGGTGGATCCCGGCGACGCCGCCGATCCGGCCGCGTGGACGGTCCCCGCGCCGGCCGAGCCCGACGCCGCGTGCCTCACCGTCGGGGCATCCGCCCCGGACGGCTCCGTCGACGGCCCCTCGGAGTGCGGGACCGGATCCGTCGCCGCGCGCGTCGCGGTCGTGGTCGCGGACGACACGTCCGCGGAGCTGCGGGCCGCGTACCCGGTGGGCACCACGCTCCTGTTCGAGGACGAGGGCGGCCCCGTCCGCGTCCGGGTCGCCGCACGCTGACGCCTCCCCTCCCCGGTGGCGCCGGAGCAGGCGATCCCCGGACATGCGATCCCGGCGCCGACGCCCAGCCGGATCCGCTACGGTGATGACCGTTCGGGGAGCGCGCCTATCGGGGCGCCTCGTCTGGTTCGATTTCCGGAGCTCTCCACCACCGCCGCCCCCGCGGTCTCATGCCCGCCTGTCGGGAGCCCGCCGCCGCCGCGGGTGGGCACCCCCTGCCGCGAGCGCGTCCCCGTCAGCCGGCCGCCGCGCACCTCACTTGTCCCACACGCGGACGGGAGGGAGGCCGCGGTCGGCGCGCTCGGCGTTCACGATCTCCTCCACGAGCGCCTGCTTCCCGGCGGTGTACGCGCGACCGTCGGCCGCCGTCGCCGCGAGCTCCGCCTTGCGCGCGTCGTAGCGGCGCCGGGCGTCCGCGTCGCGCAGCAGCCGGTCGCGGAACAGGCGCTGCGGGCAGGTCTCCCAGGACTCGTCGTCGAACACGTGGAGGATGTGCGTCCGCACGCCGTCCGCCGACCGGACGTGCACGTCGTGGTTCCTCGGGCCGGCCCGGTGCCGCGCGTACCCGAGCAGGCGCAACGGCGCGTCGAGCACCCGCGGGTCGAGGCCGGGTGCCGCCCGCGCGGCGAGGTCGAGGACCGGCTTGGCGCGGAGTCCCGGCACGGCGGTGCTGCCGATGTGCTCGACGGCGGTGAGGGATGCTCCTGCCGCCGGGAGGACCCGGGCCGCCTCGGCGCGGAACGCCGCCGCCCACTCCGGGCGGTGCTCCTCGAGGCGGATCATCGGCGCCACCCTACCGAGCGCGCCGCATCCGCGCCCAGGCCCGCGCCTGCGCCTGCGCCTGCGCCCGCGCCTAGGCTCGACGACCATGTCCTCCTCCGCGCGGCGCGCCCTCGTCCTCGGCGGCACCGGCGCCATGGGCGGGGCCACCGCCGCGCACCTGGCGCGCGCCGGCTGGTCCGTCGACGTCACCGGCCGGGATCCGCGCGGCATGCCCGCCGAGCTCACGGACCTCGGCGTGCGGTTCCACGCGATCGACCGCCACGACGTCCGCGGCGTCGAGCGCGTGGTCGGCGACGACGTGGACCTGCTCGTCGACCTCGTGGCCTTCACCGCAGCCGACGTGCAGGCGCTCCTCCCGGCGATGCGGGCGGCCGGATCCGTGGTGGTCGCGTCGTCCCGCGCGGTCTACGTCGACGCGGAGGGCCGGCACGTCAACGGCGACGCCCCGCCGCGCCTGCCCGTCCCGGTGCCCGAGTCGAACCCCACCCTGCCGCCCGCGGATCCGGGGGTCGACCCCGCGACCCGCGAGGGCTACGCGCCCGCCAAGGCGGCCGTGGAGCGTGCCGCGCTCGACAGCGGCCTGCCGGTCACCGTGATCCGCCCGTCGAAGGTGCACGGCCGGTGGGCGCGCGACGCCCGCACGCGCGGCATCGTCGAGCGGATGACGGCGGGTGCGGCGACCCTCGACCTCGCCGACCGCGGCGCGTCCGTCGACCACCTCACCGCGGCGGCGAACGCGGCGGCCCTCATCGCCCGGGTGGCCGACGTGCCCGGCGCGCGGATCCTCAACGCGGCCGACCCGGATCCGCTCACCGCCCGGGAGATCGTCGCGGTCATCGCCGACGAGCTCGGCTGGCGGGGCCGCGTGCGCCTGCTCGAGCCCGGCGCGGAGGGCGGCGGGCACCCGTGGCGGGCTGCCCACCCGTTCGTCCTCGACATGCGCGCCGCGCTCGCCCTCGGATACGTCCCCGCGGGCACGGGCGCCCGGCTGCTGCGGGACGAGGTCGCCTGGATCCGCGACGGATCGCGCCGCGCGTCCGGCACCATCGGATCATGACCGGCCCGCTCCGCATCGTCGCCCTCGTATTCCCGCACGTGACCCAGCTCGACCTCACCGGTCCGCTGCAGGTGCTCTCCCGGCTGCCCGGGGCCGTGGTGGACGTCGCGGCACCGGATCGAGCCCGTGCCGACGGACAGCGGGTTCTCCCTCCTGCCCACGACGACGCTCGCGGACGCCCCGCCGGCCGACGTGCTGCTCGTGCCGGGCGGACGCGGCGCGTTCGAGGCGATGGAGGATCCCGAGGTCGTGGCGTTCGTCGCGCGGCAGGCGGCCGCGGCGCGCCACGTGCTCGGCGTGTGCACGGGGGCGTTCGTCCTCGGGGCCGCCGGGCTCCTCCGCGGTCGCCGTGCGACGACCCACTGGGCCTCGCATCCGCTGCTGGAGCTGCTGGGCGCGACGCCCGTGGCGGAGCGCGTCGTGCGCGACGGGACCCTGATCACGGGCGGCGGCGTGACGAGCGGCATCGACGCGGCGCTCGTGCTGGCCGCGGAGATCGCGGGCGACGCCGAGGCACGGTCCATCCAGCTGACGCTCGAGTACGACCCGCAGCCGCCCTTCGACGCGGGCCACCCGTCCCGACCCGGCGCCGACCCGGCGCAGGTGGAGCGCGCCCTGGCCGACGCGCGGCGCGACCGCGGCCCGG
>NZ_JAVCVL010000275.1:0-3143 GCF_032917815.1 Clavibacter sp. MX14-G9D
GGTCCGAGCGCCCGTCGTACGGCGACCGTCCGCAGCGGTCCGAGCGCCCCTCGTACGGCGACCGCCCGCAGCGATCCGAGCGCCCGTCCTACGACGACGCGCGCCCGAAGCGCGACAGCGACTTCTACCCGACGCGCGAGGGCGCCCCGCGCCACGCGCCCGCCGAGGACGTCGTGCTCGAGCGCCTCGAGGCCCAGGCCACCACGGCCAAGGACGTCGACGGCGTGACCTTCGCCGCCCTCGGCCTCGGCCAGAACATCGTCCGCGTGCTCGAGGAGCTGGGCGCGGCGAGCCCGTTCCCGATCCAGGCCGCCACGATCCCCGACGTGCTCGCGGGTCGCGACGTGCTCGGCCGCGGCCGCACCGGATCCGGCAAGACCATCGCGTTCGGCGCCCCGCTCGTGGAGCGCCTGCTCGAGAACGACGGCGCGAAGAACCGCAAGATGGGCCGCAAGCCCCGCGCGCTGATCCTCGCCCCGACGCGCGAGCTCGCCATGCAGATCGACCGCACGGTGCAGCCCATCGCCCGCTCGGTGGGCCTGTTCACCACCACGATCTTCGGCGGCGTGCCGCAGTTCAAGCAGGTCGGTGCGCTGCAGCGCGGCGTCGACATCCTCATCGCGACCCCCGGGCGCCTCGAGGACCTCATCGACCAGGGCCGCCTCGACCTCTCCGAGATCGTCGTGACCGTCCTCGACGAGGCCGACCACATGTGCGACCTCGGCTTCCTCGAGCCCGTGCAGCGGATCCTCCGCCAGGTGAAGCCCGACGGCCAGCGCCTCCTGTTCTCGGCCACGCTCGACAAGGGCGTCGCGACGCTCGTGAACGAGTTCCTGCCGTCGCCCAGCGTCCACGAGGTCGCGGGCGAGGACCAGGCGTCGTCGACCATCGACCACCGCGTGCTCCTCATCGAGCAGCGCGACAAGGCCGCGATCATCGAGCAGCTGAGCTCCGGCGAGGGCAAGACGCTGATCTTCGCCCGCACCCGCGCGTTCGCCGAGCAGCTCGCCGACCAGCTGGAGGACGCCGGCATCCCCGCCACGTCGCTCCACGGCGACCTCAACCAGGCGCGCCGCACGCGCAACCTGCAGCTGCTCACGAGCGGCAAGGTCCGCGTGCTCGTCGCCACCGACGTCGCCGCCCGCGGCATCCACGTGGACGACATCGGGCTGGTCATCCAGGCCGACGCGCCGGACGAGTACAAGAGCTACCTCCACCGCGCCGGCCGCACGGGCCGCGCGGGCAAGCAGGGCACCGTCGTGACGCTGATCACGAAGGCCCGCCGCCGTCGGATGGACGACCTCCTGGGTCGCGCCGAGATCACGGCGACGACGGTCATGGCCGCCGCCGGGGACCGCGTCATCGCGGACCTCGCACGCGCCTAGCGCTCACGCACGACCACGACGACGGCCGTCCCACCCCTCGCGGGTGGGGCGGCCGTCGTCGTGGGCGGGCTGCGCGGTCCGCACGCGGGGGAATAGCCTCGACCGCATGCTGATCCGCCCCGCCGTCGACGCCGACTGGTCCCTGATCCACCCCTTCTACCGGGCGGTCGTCGACGCCGGGCGCACCTACGCGCTGCCCGCCGGCCAGTCGCTCGAGGAGGCACGTCCGAACTGGATGGCCCAGGCGCCCGGTCGCACCTTCGTGGCGGTGGACGACGACGGCACGGTCCTCGGATCCGCGAAGGGCGCCCCCAACCGCCCCGGCCGCGGCGCGCACGTGGCCACGGGGTCGTTCCTCGTGGATCCTGCGCACTCCGGCCGCGGCGTCGGCCGCGCCCTCGGCGAGCACGTCATCGCGTGGGCGCGCGACGAGGGCTACCGCGCGATCCAGTTCACCGCGGTCGTGGAGACCAACCACGCGGCCGTGCACCTGTGGGAGTCGCTCGGATTCCGGATCGTCGGCACGGTCCCCGAGGCGTTCGACGACGCCCAGGAGGGGCTCGTGGGCCTGCACGTGATGCACCTGCCGCTGCGCTGAGGCGCGGCCGCCATCCGCGGGCGCGGCGGTCGGAGCGGATCCGTCCATGTGCACATGTCAGAACATGCGCTACGTTGGAGGGACCGCAGCATCCGCCCCTCGCCCTCCACCGCCGGAGAGAAAGCAGCGCCGCCATGAGCCCTGCACCGACCACGGTCCACGACCTCATCGCCCTCGGCCGCGTGGGCGTCGATCTCTACCCGCTGCAGGACGGCGTGGGCCTCGAGGACGTGGAGACCTTCGGCAAGTACCTCGGCGGGAGCGCCGCCAACGTGGCCGTCGCCGCCGCCCGCCATGGCCGGTCCGCCGCGCTCGTCTCCCGCGTGGGCGACGACCCGTTCGGCCGGTACGTGACGCGCGAGCTCGAGCGCCTCGGCGTCTCCGCCGCGTACGTGACCCCGGTCGAGGACCTGCCCACGCCCGTCACCTTCTGCGAGATCTTCCCGCCGGACGACTTCCCGCTCTACTTCTACCGCCGCCCGAAGGCGCCCGACCTCTGCATCGAGGCCGACGCGCTCGACCTGGACGCCATCCGCGACGCCCGCGTCCACTGGTCCACCGTCACGGGCCTCAGCGAGGACCCGAGCCGCACCGCCCACCACGCCGCGTGGGCCGCCCGCGGTCGCCGCCCGCTCACGGTGCTCGACCTCGACTACCGGCCGATGTTCTGGTCGTCGCCCGCGGACGCGACCCGCGAGGTGGGCCGCGCGCTCGAGCAGGTGACCGTGGCCGTCGGCAACCGCGAGGAGTGCGAGATCGCGGTGGGGGAGACGGATCCCCTGCGCGCCGCTGACGCCCTGCTCGAGCGCGGCGTCGAGCTCGCCATCGTGAAGCAGGGGCCCAAGGGCGTGCTCGCCCGCACCCGCGAGGAGACCGTGGAGGTGCCGCCGTACCCGGTCGAGGTCGTCAACGGGCTCGGCGCGGGCGACGGCTTCGGCGGCGCGCTCGTGCACGGGCTGCTCGCGGGCTGGGACCTGGAGCGGATCCTGCGCTTCGCCAACGTCGCGGGCGCCCTCGTCGCGTCCCGCCGCGAGTGCTCCACGGCCATGCCCACCACGGCCGAGGTCGACGCGGTGCTCGAGGGCATCCGATGACCGCCGTCGACACCGCGCGCGCCGCCGCCGTCGCCGCGCCCGCCGAGGCGCTCCGCGCGGGCGACC
>NZ_JAVCVL010000276.1:0-3134 GCF_032917815.1 Clavibacter sp. MX14-G9D
GGCCGTCGCCGCCGTGCCCGGCGCGACGCTCGAGGAGATCCCGACCGACGCGCACTCCGTGCTCGCGGGGCGGGACGCCGGTCGCGCGGTCGCCGACCGGCCCGCCGCCACGCGCCCGGACGCCGTGTTCGCCGCCAACGACCTGCTCGCCGTCGGCGTGCTGCAGGCGCTCGTGCTGCAGGGCGACGTGCGCGTGCCCGAGGACGTGGCCCTCATCGGCTACGACGACATCGCGTTCGCCTCCGCCACCGTGGTCCCGCTCTCGAGCGTGCGGCAGCCGAGCGCGCTGATCGGGGCGACCGCCGTCGAGCTGCTGCTCGACGCCGAGCCGCGCCACGTCCTGTTCCAGCCCGAGCTGGTCGTCCGCGCGTCCACGGTCGGGTAGCCCCGCGGGCGCGTCGCGCGCGGGCGGGGGTGGCCCGGCGCCGACTAGGCCGTGCGATCCCCGGGGCGCCGCACGAGCGTCCACGCGAAGGGCTCGAGGCGCACGGATCCGAGGGCCGCTCCCGTGACCGCGTCGGTCCCGACCGCCCCCAGGTCGACCTCGACGGCCTCGGATCCGTGGTTGACGACCGTGACGACGTCGCCCCGCACCGACGCCTCCACCCACGGGCTCGGGAGCTCGAGCACCGGCCGGACCCCCGCCTCGGCCGCCGCCCACGCCGTGACCGCGGCCATCCCGGCGTCGTCGGGGATCGTCGCCAGGTACCAGGCCGTGCCCGCGCCCGTGGCGCGGGCCGTGAGCGCCGGCTGGCCGGCCGCGCGGCCGGTGGCGTAGCGGCCGAGCACGCGGACCGGCCGCGGGTCGTCGGGCGCGACGAGGATCGCGAGCTCCTCCGCCAGCAGCTCGCCGACGAGGGTCCCGGCCTCGCTCTCCACCCGCACGGGATCCCCGGGGAGGGCGCCGAACTCCAGCACGGTCACGCCGAGCACGTCGCGGAGGCCCACCTGGAAGCCGCCCTCCCGGAAGGCGTCGTCCTCGTCGACGACGTCGCTGAAGGCGGTGACGAGGAGCCGGCCCCCGCCGGCCACGTACGCGGACAGCCCGCGGGCGCCCGCGTCGGTGAGCAGGTAGGAGTGGGCGAGCACGACGAGCGCGTACCCGGAGAGGTCGGCGGTCGGCTGCACGACGTCGACCGTGATCCCCTGCCGGTGGAAGGCCGCGTGCCACCGCTGGACGAGCGCCAGGAGGTCGAGGACGACGGGGTGGTCGGGGTTCTCGACGGCCCACCAGTTCTCCCAGTCCAGCACGAGCGCGACGGACGCCCCCGAGCCGTCGCCGCCCGCGGAGTCGCCGCCGAGCGCCGGGAGCGCGGCGAGCGTGCGCCCGAGGTCGACCACCTCCCGCCAGGTGCGCGTGCCGGTGCCGGCCTGGGGGAGCATCGCGGAGTGGAACTTCTCGCTGCCGCGACGGGACTGCCGCCACTGGAAGAACAGCACCGCGTCGGCGCCCCGTCCCACGGCCTGGAGGGAGAGCGCCGCCATCTGCCCGGGCACTTTGGGCGCGTTCGCGGGTCGCCAGCTGACCGCGCTCGTCGCCTGCTCCATGAGCAGCCACGGCCGGCCGGGCTTCAGCGAGCGCATGAGGTCGCGGGCGAACGCGGCGCTCCGGAACGACTCGGGATCGGCGGGGTCCGCGTAGTTGTCGTCGCTGACGACGTCCACCTCGGCGGCCCAGCGCCAGTAGTCGAGCGGGCGGAAGGCGCCCATGAAGTTCGTCGTCACGGGCTGCGTGGCGCCCGCCGCGCGGATGATGTCCCGCTCCATCACGTAGAGCTCGAGGAGGGCGTCCGACGTGAAGCGCCGGAAGTCGAGCAGGCCCGCGGGGTTGTGGCTGTAGGGCGCCTTCCGCGGCGGCACGATCTCCTCGAACGACCCGTAGCGCTGGGACCAGAACGCGGTGCCCCAGCGCCGGTTCAGCTCCTCGACGTCGCCGTACCTGCGGCGGAGCCACACCCGGAAGGCCGCGGCCGCGTCGTCGGAGTAGTCGTAGGGGAGGTGGCACGCGTACTCGTTGTTCACGTGCCAGAGCACGACGGCGGGGTGGTCGTGGTACCGCTCGGCGATCGCCGTGACGAGCCGGGCCGCGAGCCGTCGGTAGTCGGGCGAGGTGGGGCGGTACGCCTGGCGGCTCCCCGGCCAGTAGACGGAGCCGTCGGCGTCCACCGGCAGCATCCCGGGGTAGGCCGCCGTGGCCCACGCGGGCGGCGACGCCGTGGCGGTCGCGAGGTCCACGGACACGCCGCCCGCGTGGAGCAGGTCGAGGACCCGGTCCAGCCAGGCGAAGTCGAACGTGGACTCGTCCGGCTGGATCCGGGCCCAGGCGAAGATGCCGAGGCTCACCATCGTGACGCCCGCCTCCCGCATCAGCCGGACGTCCTCGTGCCAGGTCGCCTCGTCCCACTGCTCCGGGTTGTAGTCGCCTCCGTAGCCGATCATGCGCGGGTCCTTCCGTGGTGCTCGTGGGGGCGTGCGGGCGCCGACCGGCGCCCGCACGCGGGATCAGAGGTGCGGCGCGACGTGCTGGGCGAACGCGCGCACCACGCGGGACGCGACGGTCGCGGGGTCCTCGTCCCAGACGGCCTGGTGGAACACCTCCACCTCGACGTCGCCCGCGTAGCCGGCCTCCCGGACCGCGCGCGTGAGCCCGGGGAGGTCGATGACGCCGTCGCCCGGGAGGTGCCGCGCGAGGAGCACGTCGGCGGGCAGCGGCGTCGCCCAGTCGCACACCTGGTAGCTCGCGATGCGGCGCTCGGACCCGGCGCGGGCGATCCCCGCCAGCACCTCCGGATCCCACCACACGTGGAACGCGTCGACCACGACGCCCACGGCCTCCGCGGCGAAGGGCGCCGCGAGGTCGAGGGCCTGGGCGAGCGTCGAGACCACGGCGCGGTCGGAGGCGTACATGGGGTGCAGCGGCTCGATCGCGAGCCGCACGCCCGTCCGCTCGGCGTGCGCGACCAGCTCGGCGAGGGCGTCCTGCACGCGTCCGCGGGCGCCGACGAGGTCGCGGGATCCGTCGGGCAGGCCGCCGGCGACGAGCACGAGCTCGGGCGCCCCGAGGGCCGCGGCCTCGTCGAGCGCGCGCCGGTTGGCATCGAGGGCCGCGCGCCGCGCCGGGCCCTCGACGGCGG
>NZ_JAVCVL010000277.1:0-3074 GCF_032917815.1 Clavibacter sp. MX14-G9D
CCTCGGGCGGACGGCGGTCAGGGCGTGGCGGTCTCCAGCAGCGGCACGAGCTGGTCGAGCGCGTAGCCGGTGGACAGCGTGGTGCCGATCGAGTACGCCGACGACAGGTCGCCGTCGATGACGACCGCGTGGCCCGCCGCGACCGCGGGGATCGCCTGCCACAGCGGGTCGTCGGTGATGACGGACTTGTCGATGAAGATCGGGAACGCCACGATCACGTCGGAGTCGAGCAGGTCGAGCTGCTCCGAGGAGATGTCGGCCGTGAAGCCGCTCGCGCTCTTCGGCAGCCCCGCGATGGTCGGGCTCTGCGCGAAGCCCAGCTCCTCGAGGAACGAGACCCGCTCGCTGCCCTCGATGTAGGCGCCCCAGCCCTCGCTGGTCTTCGTGGCCGCGGTGACCGTCCTGCCCTTCCACTCGGAGTGCGCGGCCTCGACCTCGTCGAAGCGCGCGTCGACGGCCTCCAGGAGGGCGTCGCCCTGGTCCTCGCGGCCGAGCGCCTCGGCGACCATGTCGACCTGGTCGTCCATGTCGGTGAGGTAGCTGTCGGCGCCCTCGGGGATGCCGATGGTGGGGGCGATCTGCGACAGGCGGTCGTAGCGGGCCTGGTCGCCGGATCCCTTGGTGTCGAGGATCAGGTCGGGCTCGAGCGCCGCGATGGCCTCGTACGACGGCTCGAGGGTCTCGATGAGCTCGGGCGACTCGGTATAGAGGTCCTGCGCCCACGGGCCGACGCCGTCCGCGTCGGCGCCGAAGCCGAGCCAGTCGGACGCGCCGACCGGCTGGACGCCGAGGGCGAGCGCGGTCTCGGCGTCGCCCCAGCCGAGGGCGACGACGCGCTTCGGCTCGCTCGGGACGGTGACCTCGCCGAACTTCGTGTCGACCGTGGCGGGGAAGGCGCCGGTCGCGGTGCCGGACGCGGGGGGCGCGGACGCCGCCGGGTCGGAGGAGGCGCTGCAGCCGGTCAGGGCGAGCGTCGCGA
The DNA here is from genome assembly GCF_032917815.1 of Clavibacter sp. MX14-G9D. Taxonomy (NCBI): domain Bacteria; kingdom Bacillati; phylum Actinomycetota; class Actinomycetes; order Micrococcales; family Microbacteriaceae; genus Clavibacter; species Clavibacter sp. MX14-G9D. The sequence continues at coordinate 980 of NZ_JAVCVL010000277.1, forward strand.
CGGCGATCGCGGCGACGGCGGAGCCGGTGGTGGGGAACCTCATGGTGCGGGGCCTCTCGGGTGCGGGGTGCGGGGTGCGGGGGTGCGGGATGCGTGCGGGTGCGGGCAGTGCGGGGTGACGGTCCGGTGTGGATCGTGTCAGGCAAGGGCAGCCTAACCTAACGGCGCGGTACGCTGTCCGGGCCATGTCGCTCCGGGTCCCTGCGCGCGCCTCCGTCACCGACGCCCCCGAGGGCCGGGCACGGAGCGGCCTGCCGCGCTCGGCGGGCCTCCTGCTCGCGCTCGGCGCACTGGTGCTCGCGTGCCTCGCGAGCGTCGCCGTCGGGTCGCGCGACATCCCGCTCGGCGCCGTCGTCGACGCGCTCGCCGGCCGCCCGCGCGATGCCGCCGAGCTCGTCGTGATCCTCGACCTCCGCGTCCCGCGCACCCTCGTCGGCCTCGCCGCGGGGCTCGCGCTCGGCGTCGCGGGCGCGCTCATCCAGGCGGTCACGCGCAACCCGCTGGCGGATCCCGGGATCCTCGGCGTCACCGCCGGCTCGGCCTTCGCGGTCGCCATCGCCACGGGCGTGCTGGGCGTGACCGCCGTGAGCGGTTACCTCTGGTTCGCCTTCGGCGGGGCGCTCGTGGCGGCCGTCGTCGTGTACGTCGTCGGATCCGCGGGGCGGGGCGGCGGCGACCCGGTGCGCCTCACGCTCGCCGGCGTCGCCCTCGGCGCGGTGCTCGCGGGCATCACGTCCGGGATGCTGCTGGCCGACCCGCAGGGCTTCAGCGCCATGCGGGCGTGGGAGTCCGGCTCCCTCCAGGACCGCGGCTGGGACGCCCTGGTGCCGGTCGCGCCGTTCCTCGCCGCGGGCGTGCTGCTCGCGGCCGTCATCGCCCGGAGCCTGGACGCGGTCGCGCTCGGGGACGACCTCGCGCGCTCCCTCGGGGCGAACGTCGTCGTCGTGCGGACCGTCGCGGTGGTCGCCGTGACGCTGCTCGCCGGCGGGGCGACCGCGATGGCCGGGCCGATCGCGTTCGTCGGGCTGATGATCCCGCACATCGCCCGCTGGATCGTCGGGCCCGACCAGCGCTGGATCCTCGCGTACACGATCGTCCTGGCGCCCGTACTGCTGCTGGCAGCCGACATCGTGGGCCGCATCGTGCTCCGCCCGGCCGAGCTGCCCGCGGGCATCGTGACCGCGGTGATCGGGGCGCCCGTGCTGATCCTGCTCGTGCGCCGGCAGAGGGCGTCGGGGCTGTGAGCGCGCCCGCACCCGCCGGCCGCCGTCCCGCCGCGAGGATCCCGGGCACCTTCCGCCTCCCCGTGGTCGGCACGCGCCTCCGGCGGCGCGAGGCCCTGGTGGGCGCCGCGCTCGCCGCCGCGATCCTCGCGGTCGCGCTGGTGGCACTCGGCACCGGCGACTTCCCCCTTACCGTGCCCGAGGTCGTCCGCGCCCTCGTGCTCCCCGACGGCTCCTTCGCCACGACGATCGTGACGGAGTGGCGCCTGCCGCGCGTGCTCGCGGCCGTGGCGTTCGGCGCGGCGCTCGGGGTCGCGGGCGCCGTCTTCCAGTCGCTCACGCGGAACCCCCTCGGATCGCCCGACGTCATCGGCTTCTCGACGGGCTCCTACACGGGCGCCCTCATCGTCACGACGCTCGCCGGCGCCGCGTTCGTGCCCACGGCGATCGGGGCGCTCGCGGGCGGCCTCGGCACCGCGCTGGTCGTGTACCTCCTCGCGTACCGCGGCGGCGTGCAGGGCTTCCGGCTGATCATCACGGGCATCGCGGTCACGGCGGCCCTGCACGGCCTGAACACGTTCCTGCTCCTGAAGGCGGGCACCGAGGTGGCGATGGCCGCGTCCATCTGGGGCGCCGGCTCCCTCGCGCTCGTCGGCTGGGACCGCGCGCTCCCCGCGTTCGTCGCCCTCCTGGTGCTCGCGCCCGCGATCCTGCTGCTGTCCGCGCCGCTGCGGCAGCTCGAGCTCGGCGACGACGCCGCGCGCGCCCACGGGGTGCGGGCCGAGCCGACGCGCCTCGCCCTGCTGGTGCTCGGCGTCGCCCTCACGGCGGTGGTCACCGCGGCCGCGGGACCCATCGCGTTCGTGGCGCTC
>NZ_JAVCVL010000278.1:0-3059 GCF_032917815.1 Clavibacter sp. MX14-G9D
CGACCGCGGCTCCCACCGCGGCGCGCAGGACGCGCCGGCGCCGTCCGCTTCCGGGCCCTCGCGCGCCTCCGTCCCCGAGATGCTGTCGGTCGGATCGGGCGCGTGCGTGCATGGGGCTCCTCGCGGTGGGGGGTGGCCCGCCGGGCGTGGTCGCCCGGCGGTGCGCCCGAGGATCCCCGATGGGCGCCGCAGCCGCCGCCCGCCTCCACAGCCACGGGCGGCCCGACGCGGCGCCGGCACCTCAGTCGAGGAAGAGCACCCGCAGCCGCCGCGTCGTGAATACCAGGCCGATCGCCGTCATCACCGCGAAGTAGAGGACGTGCCCGACGACCGCGATCGACAGCGCGCCCGTGGTGAACCCGCGCACCAGCTCCACGGCGTGCCAGAGCGGCAGGGCCTGGATCACCGCCTGGATCCACGGCGGGTAGACCGACAGCGGGTAGAAGGTGGCGGAGAACAGGAACATCGGCAGCAGGATGAAGTTGATCCAGTCCATCTGCTGGAACGTCTTCATGTAGCTCGTGACGGCCATGCCGAAGCTCGCGAAGGCGAGGGCGACGAGCACCACGGACGGCAGCGCGAGGATCGCCCACCAGGACAGGTTGAGGCCGAGCACCTGCATCACGATGAGGAAGCCCGACGAGTACACGACGCCGCGGAGCAGCGCGAGCGAGATCTCGCCGAAGGCCACGTCGAGCGGGCCGAGCGAGGTCGCGAGCATGCCCTGGTACAGCTTGGAGTGGTTCATCTTGAAGAAGACGTTCCACGTGGAGTCGTACACGGCACCGTTCATCGCCGAGACGGCGAGGAGCGCGGGCGCGATGTACGCGGCGTACGGCACGGGCTGCCCGGTGCTCGTCGTGACGTCCCCCACGAGGGAGCCGAGCCCGATGCCCATCGCGAGCAGGTAGAACACGGGCTCGAAGAAGCCGGAGACGACGACGGTCCAGTTGGTGCTGCGGGTCGCGAGGAGGCCGCGCGACAGCACGGAGCGCGCGTTGCCGGCGTAGAGCGCGCTGGTCCCGCGGCGGCGGACGGGCGGCCCGGCGGGCCCCGCGGGCCTCGAGGCGGACGACGCGCCCGCGGTCGGAGCGGTCACCTGCGGAGCCTCCTCGTGGTGATCCGCCGGGCCAGCGTCCACCCGACGGCGAGCCACAGCAGCAGGTACGCGACGTGCACGAGCGTGAGCCAGAGCGGCTCCCCGAGCCCGTAGGTCGCCACGCGGCCGAGCTCGGTGCCGTGCCAGAGCGGGGAGACCCAGCCGACCCACTGCAGCCAGACGGGCAGCTGCGTCAGCGGGAAGAACGTGCCCGAGAACAGCGACAGCGGCGTGATGACGAAGCGCAGCACCATCGCGATCTGACCCGTGTCCTGCTCCAGGGTGGCGACGTACGCCATGATCACGACGCCGATGGCCATGCCCGTCAGGAGCGCGGCGCCGATCGCGAGGAAGCCCGTGCCGAGGGGCACGGCGCCGAACAGCAGCATGAAGGCGAAGTACGCGATCGCCGTGGGGGCCATGCGGATGGCGACGCCGATGACCTGCCCGTCCACGACCTGGGCGGGCGTCAGCGGGGACGCGTTCATCGCCTGGAATACCGGGTTCCACTTGAAGGCGCCGAGGATCGGGTACGTGAACTCCTCGCTCGCGACCGTCATGGCGCTCGTCGCGAGGAGCGCGGGGGCGACGAAGACGAGGAAGCTGATCCCGAGCGCCTGGTTCGCGCCGGTGCCCTGGTCGACCACGGTCGCGAGCCCCACGCCGAGCGCGTAGAGGTAGACGTAGGGGCTGGCGATGCCGGTCGCGATGACCGTGCCGGCGTAGGCGCGGATCCCGAGCAGCCGGTGCTCGGCCGCGTACCAGGAGCCGAACCGGCGGGGACGCACGCCGGCGGCGAGTGCGCGGTCGCGGGCGGTGGCGCGGGGGGCGCGCGAGGCGTCGACGCTCATTCGACGAGGCTGCGGCCGGTGAGCCGGAGGAAGACGTCCTCGAGGCTGGAGCGGCGGACGAGGGTGGTGATGGGTGCGAGGCCCTGCTCGAGGATCCGGCTGAGCACGGCCTCGCCGTCGGAGGCGTAGACGAGCACGCGGTCGGGCAGGACCTCGACGCGGTCGCCGAAGCCGGCGATCTCGCGCGACGCCTCCTCGTTGCGGTCGGAGCCGAAGCGCACCTCGAGCACCTCGCGGCTCGAGTGGTCGCGGATGAGGGAGGCGGGTGAGCCCTCGGCCATGATCCGGCCCTCGTCGACCACGATGATCCGGTCGCACAGCTGCTCGGCCTCGTCCATGTAGTGCGTGGTGAGCACGAGCGTCGTGCCCTGCTCCTTGAGGCGGAACAGGCGGTCCCAGAGGATGTGGCGGGCCTGCGGGTCGAGGCCCGTCGTCGGCTCGTCGAGCAGGAGGATCCGCGGGTCGCTGATGAGGGCGCGGGCGATGGTGAGGCGGCGCTTCATGCCGCCGGAGAGGTCGTCGACCTTGGCGCCCGCGCGGTCGCTCAGCTGCGCGAACTCGAGCAGCTCGTCGGCGCGCGCCGCGACCTGCCTGCGCGGCAGGCCGAAGTAGCGGCCGTAGACGATGAGGTTGTCGCGCGCCCGGAGCTCGAGGTCGAGGTTGTCGGCCTGCGGCACGACGCCGAGCTGCGACCGGATCTCCGGGCCGTGCGTGTCGGGGTCGAGCCCGAGGATGTCGAGCGTGCCGCCCGTCCGCGAGGAGACGGCGCCGATCATGCGCATGGTGGTGGACTTGCCGGCGCCGTTCGGGCCGAGGAGGCCGAAGGACTCGCCGGGCGCGACCTCGAAGGAGAGTCCGTCGACGGCGACGTGGTCGCCGTACCTCTTCACGAGGCGGTCGGCGGTGATGACGGGAGTGGGCACGAGACCTCAGCCTAGGGAGCCGCGGGCGGATCGACCACGGGGTCGGACGCGGGGATCCGGGCGGGTCCCGGTCGAGGTCCCCGGCCGACGCCCCGCGCGCGGCGGACGCCCGGCGTGCGGCGCGTAGAGTCGCAGGGCGGATCACGGGACGCCCGGCACCGCTGCCCGCAGCAGCGACGGCCGCCC
>NZ_JAVCVL010000279.1:0-3040 GCF_032917815.1 Clavibacter sp. MX14-G9D
CTCGCGGTCCGCGGTGCGGCCCCAGCCGATCGGCGCCAGCGGCTGGACCGGGCGCTCCCGGTCGGCGTCGGTCGCGGGACGGACCGCGAACGGGTCGTCGTCGTCGCGGCCGTTCCCCGACCCGCCGCCGCGAGGCGCCTGCCCGGCCACTACGCGAGCCCCAGGTCCTCGAGGCCGATCGCGTACAGGTACCGGTGGCCGGCGGCCTCGATCACCTCGCGGGCGTCGGTGGAGCGGTCGACGACCACGGCCACCGCGGCGATCTCCGCGCCCACCCTCTCGAGCGCCTCGATGGCCTTCAGCGGGGAGCCGCCGGTGGTCGAGGTGTCCTCGACGACGATGACGCGCTTGCCGGCGAGGTCCGGTCCCTCGACCTGGCGGCCGCGGCCGTGGTCCTTCGGCTCCTTGCGCACGACGAACGCGTCGTACCCGCGGCCGACCGCGGCGCCCTGGTGCAGGATCGCGGCGGCGATGGGATCCGCGCCCATGGTGAGCCCGCCGACGGCGGCGACGTCGGGCACGTCGGCGATGAGGTCGAGCATGACCCGGCCGATGAGCGGCGCGACGCGGTGGTCGAGGCTCACGCGACGGAGGTCGACGTAGTAGGTGGCCTTCTTGCCGCTCGTCAGGGTGAAGTCGCCGTGGAACACGGCGTCCCTCGTGATGTGGTCGATGAGCTGCTGGCGCGCGTCGGTGGTCGTCACGGAGCCGATCCTACGGGCGGGGACCCGCCCGGCCCGGCGCGACGGGCGGGCGGGGCGCCGACCCGGTCAGCGGTCGGCGGACGTCGGCAGGCCGAAGACGGTGCCGACGGCGGCCACGTCGTCGCCGCCGTGCCCGGCCGCGGACGCCTCCGCGTACGTCTCGCGGAGCGCCTCGAGCATGGCGGTGTCGAAGTCGTGCGCGTCGGCGCCGTCGAGCGCGGCGAGCATCAGCGTCACGTCCTTCAGGAGGCCGTCGAGCGCGAAGGAGGGCGCCAGCTCGCCGGCGAGCATCGCGCCGCCCTTGAGGTGCGCGTACGGGGTGTCGGACGCGCCGCCCGCGATCGCGTCGAGGAAGAGGCGCGGCTCGACGCCCAGCAGGCGGGCGAGGCCGAGCGACTGGCCGGTGGCGGCGGTGATGGAGGCGATCCAGGCGTTGCACGCGAGCTTGAGCGCGGATCCAGCGCCCGGCTCGGACCCGGCGACCACCGTGCGCGAGCCGGTCGCCTCGAGGACGGGCCGGGCGACGGCGAGGTCGTCCTCGGATCCGGACACGAGGTGCACGAGGAGGCCCTGCTCGGCGGGGCCGCGCGTGCCGAGGACTGGGGCGTCCACGAGGCGGACGCCGTGCTCGGCGGCGAGCGCGGCGATCCGCCGGGTGCCCTCGACGCCGACGGTGCTGGACTGGAGGACGACGGCGCCGGCGGGGAGGGCCGGCGCGATCCCGGCGAGGACCTCGAGCACGGCGTCCGCGTCGAAGAGCATCACCACCACCACGTCCGCCTCGCGCACGGCGTCGGCCGCCCCGTCGGCGACGGTCGCGCCGTCCTCCGCGAGGGGCGCGGCCTTCTCGGCGCTGCGGTTCCACACCGTGAGCGGCAGCCCGGCGCGGAGGATCGAGCGGCTCATGCCGGAGCCCATGACGCCGGTGCCGAGGAGCGCCACGCGGGGCGACCCGCCGGTCGAGGGGGCGGATGCGGGCACGGCAGCGGTGTCGTCGGTCATCCCCCGACGGTACGCCCGCGGGATGGGAGCTCCACGGACGCGACACGGCGCGACGGGCCGCCGGTCACGCGACCGGCGGCCCGTCGTCACGGGGTGGAGCGGATCAGACGGCGGGCACCGCGGCCTCGTCGTCGGAGTCCTCGCCCGGCAGCACGATGTCGGCGACCGTGACGTCGACGCGCGCGACGGGACGCCCGACGAGCTCGCGGACGGCCTCGGAGATGGCGGCGCGCACCTCGGCGGCGACGTCCTGGAGGGGCACGCCGTACTCGGCGACGAGGGTCACCTGGAAGGCCACGCCCGCCTCCTGCACGTCGACGGCGATGCCCTGCGTGAGGTCGGTCTGGCCGATGCGGTCGCGGAGCTGGCCGATGACGCGGGCCGCGCCGCCGCCGAGCGCGTGGACGCCGGGGATGTCGCGGACGGCGAGCCCGGCGACCTTGGCGATGACGCCGTCGGTGACCGTGGTGTCGCCCTCGGCGAGGACGGTGCCGGTCGCGATCCCCGTGGTCGCGGGGGCGACGCGGGTGACGTCGGCGGGAGTGCTGGTGTTCGTGTCGCTCATGCGGTTCCTCCTCGTGGGTGCCCGTCGGACGGGCGCTGCTGTGGTAATCATGGATGCGACGCAGGGCCGCGGCCGTTCGTCACGGACCGGTCCCGGATCCCCCGGTTCTCCCAGCGCACACGGAGGTACGGCATGGCCCTCTCCTCCTCGCTGCAGGACGCGGGCGACGGCATCCTCGCCGAGCGCGCCGCCGACGGGGACGCGCGGGCGTTCGAGGTGCTGGTGCGCCGGCACGCCCCCTACATGCGCGCGTTCGCGATCCGCTTGACGGGCTCCCGGGCCGACGCGGACGACGCCGTGCAGGAGGCGCTCATCACCGCGTGGGACCGCCTGCCGACCCTGGAGAAGCCCGACCGCGTGAAGAGCTGGCTGCTGCAGATCGTGAGCCGCAAGTCCATCGACCGCATCCGCGCCCGCCGACCCGTGGACGACATCGACGACCACGAGATCGCCGACCGGCTCACGTCGCCGGAGCGCGACGCGGAGACGTCGTCCCAGATGCGCGCGCTGGCGGGTGTCCTGGATGCGCTGCCGGGCGAGCAGCGGGAGGTGTGGATGCTGCGCGAGGTGGGAGGCTTCTCGTACGAGGAGATCGCGGAGCGCCTGGGCACGACGCCCTCGACCGTGCGCGGCCGGCTCTCCCGGGCGCGCACCGCGGTGATGACGAGCATGGAGGCGTGGCGATGACAGGCACCGGACCGGGCGATCCCGGGGAGCGCCTGCCCGCGGGCCCCGCCGAGCCGGTGCAGCCGGGCGTGCCCCGCACGCC
>NZ_JAVCVL010000028.1:0-20777 GCF_032917815.1 Clavibacter sp. MX14-G9D
GGCGGGCCCGACGGGGGCGCGGCCGCGGCGGGCGGCTCCCCGCGAGGCGAGCGCCAGCCACGTCCAGCCGACGGCGAGGCCGAGCATGGTGACGACGCCCCGCGGGAAGAAGATGTGGCTGTCGACGAACGAGACGGCGGCGACCACCGCGATCAGCGCACCGGGCAGCGCCCGGAGGCCCGCGTGCCGGATCACGAGCGCGCTCGCGAGCACGGTCACCGCGACGTAGGACCACACCCCGGTGACGACGATGCCGTCGGCGAGCGCGTACATGGTGGTCACGCCCTGGCCGCCCTCGAGCTTCAGGGCGCCGGCGGCGATGCCGGCGAGGATGTCGAGGGCCTGGTAGCAGACGGCGTACGCGAAGCCGAGGACGATCGCGACGACGCCGAGGCGGCGGTCGTGGCGGCGGGTGAGGAGGATCGGCGCGATGGCGAGCAGCGGGAAGACCGGGAGCAGCGCGATGTGCAGGTCGCGCCAGTGCACGGCGGTCGCGTCGGTCAGCTGGGTCGGGTGGCTGAGGCCCGCCGCGGCGAGGGCGAGCGGGGGCAGGGCCACGGCCACGAGGACGGCGGCCGTGCGCGAGCGGGTGGGGGCGGCGACGTCGGGCATGCGGTCATCGTAGGCACGCGCCGCGCACCGCCCCGGCCGGATCAGCGGCCCGACAGGAACGCGGTCCCCAGTCGGACAGGGGCGGGGATGCAGGGAGCCCCCGCCGCCGGACCATGCGGTCGGGCGACGGGGGCTCCGTGGTGCAGGAAGACTAGGCCTTCTTGCGGCCGACGATCGCGCCGTAGACCAGCAGGACGATGATCGCGCCGACGATGGCGAGCGCGAGCGAGCCGAGGTCGAAGCTGTCGACGCCCTTCCCGAAGAGGGCGCTGCCGATGAAGCCGCCGAGGAATGCGCCGACGACGCCCAGGATCAGCGTGACGATGATTCCGCCACCCTGCTTGCCCGGGAGGATCAGCTTGGCGAGCGCTCCGGCGATCAGACCCAGAACCAGAAAACCGATGATGCCCATGTGTTGCTCCTCAAAGATGTCGTGCTGTGTGACACCCGAATGCGGGTGGACGTGCCCCAGTCAAGCACCCGGGGGACTATTTGTGCAAAAACGTTTAGTGGATACGTCTTTACGCGGCGATGTCCTCCGGGCTGTCCGGGCGCGGGATCCGGGGCGCTCAGGAGCCCGCGGTACCGTCGGCGCATGCGCATCCCCCCTGTCCGCCGTCCCCGCGAGACCCCCGGCGAGGGGCAGGAGTCGGTCTGGGACTACCCCCGCCCGCCGCGCGTCGACCCGAGCGGCGAGCACGTCGTGATCGAGCTCGGTGGCCGGGTCGTCGCCGACACCCGGGCCGCGGTCCGGGTGCTCGAGACGAGCCACCCGCCCGTCTACTACATCCCCTCCGGCGACTTCGCCGCGGGGGTGCTCTCCTCCGCGGCGGGTCGCTCGTGGTGCGAGTACAAGGGCGAGGCGTCGTACCTCAGCCTCGCGGCCGGCGGGGTCACGGCGGAGCGGTCGGCGTGGTGGTACCCGTCCCCGACCCGCGGCTTCGAGCGGCTCGTCGACATGATCGCGGTGTACCCCTCCGCGATGGACCGATGCACCGTCGACGGCGTGACCGTCCAGGCGCAGGAGGGCGACTTCTACGGCGGCTGGATCACGCCGCGCGTGGTGGGCCCCTTCAAGGGCGCACCCGGCACGCTCGGCTGGTGACCGCCGGGTCCCGGACCGCGGGTGACGGCGCCGCACGCCATCGCGCCGCCCGGACCCGCCGCTAGACTGCGGCCTTCCGCGAGCTGATGACGCCGGTGTCGAAGCCGAGCAGGTGCAGCCCGCCGTGGAAGCGCGCGTGCTCGACCTTGATGCAGCGGTCCATGACGACGGTGAGGCCGCGGGCCTCGGCGTCCTCCGCCGCCTCCTGGTTCCAGATGCCGAGCTGCACCCAGATGACGGGCGCGCCCACGGCGACCACGTCGTCCACCACGGACGGGATGTCGCTCGCCTTGCGGAACACGTCGACGATGTCGGGCACCTCGGGGAGCGACGCCAGGTCCGGGTACGCCCTCTGGCCGAGGATCTCGGTCGCGTTCGGGTTCACGAAGTAGACGCGGTAGCCGCTCGACTGCTGCAGGTACGTGCCGACGAAGTAGCTGGACCGCGCCGGGTTCGGGGAGGCGCCGACGATGGCGACGCTCTTCGCGCGGCGGAGGATCGCGAGGCGCTCCTTGGCGCTCGGGCCCGTCCAGGTGCCCTCCGACCGGAGCAGCGCCGCGAGCGGGCTGGAGCGGGGGATGGCGCAGGTGAGGCCGTTCTGGAGCTGCGTCGTCTGGGTGCCGTCGGCGCCCGGGTCCTGCACGGGCTCGACGACCTCGGCCGGAGCGGCCGCGGGGACCCGCGCCTCCGCGGCGTCGCCGGCCGCGCGGTCGGCGGACTCCTCGGCGGGGTCGAGCGGCGCGAGGTCGGCGGCGTCCGCGGCCGGGTGGGGAGTGGATCCGGTGCGCTCGGGCGGCACCCCGCCGGTGTCGAAGCTCACTTCGCTCCCTCCGTGGCGGCGTCGAGCGCCTGGTCCAGGTCGTGGATGATGTCGTCGACGTCCTCGATGCCGACGCTGATGCGGACGATGCCGGGCAGCACGCCCGCGTCGACGAGCTGCGCCTCGCTGAGCTGCGCGTGGGTCGTGGAGGCCGGGTGTATGACGAGCGTCTTCGCGTCGCCGATGTTGGCGAGGTGGCTCGCGAGCTCGACCGACTCGATGAAGCGCTGGCCGACCGCGCGGCCGCCCGCGACCTCGAAGGTGAAGACGGATCCGGGCCCGGTCGGCAGGTACTTGCGCGCCCGCTCGTGGTGCGGGTGCGCGGGGAGGCCGGCCCAGTTGACGGCGGTGATGCGCGGATCCCCGTCCAGCCACTCGGCGACGCGGCGCGCGTTGTCGACGTGCGCCTGCATCCGGTACGGGAGGGTCTCGACGCCCTGCGCGAGGAGGAACGCGGAGTGCGGCGCGAGCGCCGGCCCGATGTCGCGCAGCTGCTCGGCGCGGAGGCGGGTGAGGAACGCGTACTCGCCGAAGTTGCCGGTCCAGTTGAGGCCGCCGTAGCTCGGCACGGGCTGGTCGAGCAGCGGGAAGCGCGCGCTCTCCCAGTCGAAGAGGCCGGACTCGACGACCACGCCGCCGAGCGTCGTGCCGTGCCCGCCGAGGAACTTCGTGGCCGAGTGGATGACGATGTCGGCGCCCCACTCGATGGGCCGGTTGAGGTACGGCGTGGCGATGGTGGAGTCGATGACGAGCGGGACGCCGGCCGCGTGCGCGACCGCGGCGAGGCCCTCGATGTCGGCGATCTCGCCGGACGGGTTCGCGACCGTCTCCGCGAAGACGAGCTTGGTGCGGTCGGTGATGGCGGCGGCGTAGTCGGCCGGGTCGCTCGACTGCACGAACGTGGTCTCGACGCCGAAGCGGCGGAGGGTCACGTCGAGCTGCGTGATGGATCCGCCGTAGAGGTTCGCGGAGGCGACGATGTGGTCGCCGGCGCCTGCGAGCGACGCGAAGGTGATGTACTGCGCGCTCAGCCCGCTGGCCGTGGCGACCGCGCCCAGGCCGCCCTCGAGGCTCGCGACGCGCTCCTCGAACGACGCGACCGTGGGGTTCGACAGGCGCGAGTAGACGTTGCCGTACTTCTGCAGCGCGAAGCGCGCGGCGGCGTCGGCCGTGTCGTCGAAGACGAACGCGCTCGACTGGTAGATGGGGAGGGCGCGCGCACCCGTGGTGGCGTCGGGGATGTTGCCCGCGTGGATCGCCCTCGTCCTGAACCCGTACTCGCGATCGACCATGGGGTCACGCTAGCCCGGGATCCCGACGGTTCCCCGGCCGCGGCGTAATGCGGCGACATGCGGGCCCGGCCCCGGTCAGGACAGGCGCACGGCCGCGAGCGCGAGGCCCGCGACGAGCGCCCAGGAGAGGAGCCCCGCGGCCAGCGCGGAGCCGCCCTGGCCGACGAGCTCGCGGAGGCGCACCGCGGATCCGAGGGCCACGAGCGCCACGGCGAGGAGCGCGGTCTGCGCGACCTGCGCCGCCTCGAGCACGCCGTCCGGCAGGGGCACGAAGGTGCGCACCAGCACGGCGGCGAGGAAGCCGACGACGAACAGCGGCACGATCGGCGGGCGCGCGGCGCCCTCGACCCGGCCCTCGCGGCGGCGCATGACGACGCCGGCGACGGCGACCACGGGCGCCAGCAGGAGCACGCGGGTGAGCTTCACGGCGATGGCGATGGTGAGGGCCGCGGATCCGGCGATCTGCGCGGTCGCCACGACCTGGCCCACGTCGTGCACGCCCGCGCCCACCCAGTGCCCGAAGGCCACGTCGTCGAGGCCGAGCGGCCCCGCGAGGGGCGGCAGGACGGCGATCGCGAGCGTGCCGCACAGGGTCACGAGCGCGACGGGCGCGCCCTGGTCGGCCGGCTTCGCGCGCGTGACGCCCGCCATCGCGCCGATCGCGCTCGCGCCGCAGATGGAGAAGCCGGTGGCGAGGAGGAGCGGCTGCTGCCCCGGCATGCGCAGCGCGCGGGCGATGGCCCAGGTGCCGGCGAACGACAGCACCACCACGGCGACCACGAGCAGCACCGCGCGCCAGCCGAGGCCGACGATGTCGGAGAGGCCGAGCTGCAGGCCGAGGAGCACCACGCCGATCCGCATGAGCCGCTTCGACGCCAGGGTGAGCCCCGGCTTCAGCGGGCCCGTGAGGGCGGGACGCGCGGCCGGCACCTGCGCCGCGACGATGCCGAGCGCCACCGCGACCGTGAGCAGCGGGATCGCCGGGACGAGGGCGTGCACCCCCCACGCCGCGAGCGCGGCGGCCGCCGCGGCGGCGAGACCGGGGAGCGCGGGGTGGAGGCGGGAGGTCGTGGCGGGCATCAGATCCAGCCCGAGGGGATCCAGGCGTGCAGGCGCCAGAACCAGGTGGGGATGAGCTGCCCGGTCCACAGCGGGTAGAAGAAGGCGCTCACGAGGACGCATGCGACGAGCACCGAGCCCACGATCACGACGCCGCGCGTGCGCCGCGGCCGCGGATCCGTCCGGTCGCCGAGGACCATGCCGAGCACCATCGCGAGGCAGAGAAGGAGGTACGGCTCGAAGGCGATCGAGTAGAACTGGAAGACCGTGCGGTTCACGTACAGCAGCCACGGCAGGTAGCCCACGACCATCCCCATGAGCACGAGGCCCACGCGCCACTCGCGCCGTGCGGCGAGGCGGTAGAGCAGGTACAGCATCGCGGCCACGGAGAGCCACCAGGTGAGCGGGTTCGCAATCGACGTGATCGACGCCGAGCACGCGTCGATCGTGCAGCCGGCCTCGCCGGGGCCGTAGGCCTCGTAGTAGAACTGCGTCGGCCGGTAGAGCAGCAGCCAGAGGCGCGGATCCGCCCGGTACGGGTGCGTCACGTCGAGCCCCACGTTGAACTCGTACTGCTGCGACAGGTAGTGCCAGAGGCTCTGCACGGGCAGCGGCACCCATCCGAGGCCGCCCTCCCAGGCGTTCCGCCCCTCCGCCGCCCAGCCGCGGAAGTACCCGTTCGAGGTCGCGAACCACCCCGCGTACGACGCGAGGAACGCGGCGACGGCGGGCGGCACGAGGAGGAGCGCCGAGACGGGGCCCTGCATCACGGCGCCGGCCGTGAACCAGGCGGCGAGGCCGTGGCGGCGGCGCAGCAGCATGTCGGTGAGCACGGCGTAGAGGCCGAAGCCCGCGAGGAAGAAGATCCCCGACCACTTCACCGAGCTGGTCGCGCCGAACGCGATTCCGGCGGCGACCAGCCACGGCCGCCAGAGGACGACGGGGCCCCACTCGAGCGGGCGCGCGCTCTCGGGCCGGGCGTCGCGCCGGAGGGCGAGGAGCCGCTCGAAGCGCCGCTCGTGCCAGGTGCGGTCGAGGAGCATCGCCCCGAAGCCGAGCAGGCCGAAGAACATGACGTGCGTGTCGAGGAGCGCGACGCGGCTCATCACGATGGCGTGGCCGTCGATCGCGAAGAGGAGCCCGGCCATCGCGGCGACGACCGCGGAGCCGGTGAGGCGGCGGGCGATGAGCATGAGGACGGGGACCGCGAGGGTGCCGACCACGGCCGTGGCGATGCGCCAGCCTACCGGGTCGCCCGCGCCGAAGACCGCGAGGCCGAGCGCGATGACCCACTTGCCGAGCGGCGGATGCGCGACGAACGCGGGCGCGATGAGGTACTCGTCGGTCCGGCCGGCGATGAAGTCCGGGTTCGGCTCGTTCGGCCACGAGCCCTCGTAGCCGAGGTGCAGCAGCGTCCACGCGTCCTTGACGTAGAAGGTCTCGTCGAACACGAGGGTCGCCGGGTGGCCGAGGCTCTGGATGCGGAGGACGGCCGCGAGCAGCGTGATGAGGATCGGGGCGCCCCAGTGCCAGGCGCGGCGGCGGCCGGGCGTCGAGACGAGGCGCGCCCAGGCGTCGTCGAGGCGGGATCCGCGGGCGGTGAGCGCGCGCTCGTCGGCGCGGCGCGACACGCGCGTGGGGGCGTCGAGGGCGACGGCGGATCCGTCCACGGGCATGCGCTCGTCGGCTGCGTGCTCGGCAGGGCGGTGGGGCATGTCGGGCACGGCTCATCATCGCACGCGGGTGCGCGGCGTCCGGGGCGCCGGGGCCTTCCGCGGCTGGCGCCGGACCGCGGCGGCACGACGGGCCCGGTCCGCGTCCGCCTCCCCGTCGACACGGCGGACGCCCGGCGCTACGGTCGGCATGTCCACCGGCCGCGCACGAAGGGGGATCCCGTGCTCATCGTCCTCTGGGCCGTCTCCGCCATGCTCGCCGTCGCCATGCTCGGCGCCGGGATCCTGAAGCTCGTCCGCTCGCGGGAGGCGCTCGTCGATGGCGGGATGCCGTGGGCCGAGGGCTTCCCCGCGGCCGCCGTGAAGGCGATCGCCGCCCTCGAGGTCGTCGGGGCGATCGGCCTGGTCCTGCCCCTCGCCACCGGCATCGCGCCGGTGCTCAGCCCCGTCGCGGCGGTCGGCCTCGCGGTGCTGATGACCGGCGCCGTCGTCGTGCACGCCCGCCGCCGCGAGCCCGTCGTGCCGCCGCTCGCGCTCCTCGTGCTCGCGCTCGCGGCGGCCGTGCTGGGGTTCGTCGTCCTGGGCTGACGCCCGGCCGCCGTGCTGGGGTTCGTCGTCCTGGGCTGACGCGCGGCCGCGCCTACCGCGCGGCGTCGTCCTCGTCGGGCTCCTGCTCCTCGTCGAGCAGCAGGAACAGGCCCGCGTAGGGCTCCAGCTGCACGGGGAAGCTGGACAGGTCGTCGACCTGGCCGATGACCTCGTCGGTGGTGGCGTCCCGCACCGCGCGGCGGCTCGGGAGGTGCTCGGAGCGCACCGTCGCGAGGATCGACTCGCCCGTGAAGTTCAGCACCGTGAGCTGCAGGCGGGCGTCGCCCGACGGGTCGCCGTTGTCGAGGCGGTGCACCATCACGAGCATGCCGGGGTGCCCGACGTCCGGCACGTCGAGCTGGGTGCCGACGGCCACGTCGAAGCGCTCGCGCACCTCGAGCACGCTGCGGAGCCCGGACGCGAACGACGCCGGGTCCTCGATCTGCGCGGGGAGGGATCCGTACAGCGAGCGGCCGCGCGGCATGCCGGCGCCGGACGCGGTCGCCTCGGGCGCCGCGTCGAGCAGGTCGTGGCCGCCCCGGTGGACCCAGCGCGTGTCGCCGCCCTCGATGAGGTCGGCCACCTGGGACGCCTGCAGCGGCAGCACGCCGAGCAGGTCCCACGCGGAGAGGGCGAAGACGCCCGGCTGCCACGCGTTGAACTTCGCCAGCAGGAGGTGCGCGGCGCGGATCCCGTCCACGTCGTCGTCCCCGATCGCGTCGAGGGTCGCGAAGCCCTGCGCGGCCGCGATGACCGAGGTCGTGGTGCAGGCGATGCCGTTGGTCGTGAACACGTGGTTGTAGTCGGCGCTGTCGCCCGTGAGCTCCTCGAGGAGGTCCCCGCGGATCGTCTCGGCGAGGTCGGCGCCCGTCATCTCGTCGCCCCGGAAGGGGAAGACGTCGGCGCAGTGCTCGGTCGCCCAGTGCACGAGCTCGTACGTGAGCTCGTCGTGGTTCTGCAGCGCGTGCACGAGGGTGACGGGCTCGACGCCCACCTCGAGCGAGGTGCGGAGCGTGAGCCGCAGGAACTCCGTGTCGCCGGTCGCGAGGGCGTGCTGGTACGCGGGCCGGTTGATGAAGTCGTAGGAGAGGTCGGCGCCGACGCGGCCGGTGTCGCGGATGTCCTCCATCGTCAGGTTCAGCTCCTGGAAGGAGAAGCCGCCGACCTTACGCACCATGCTCGCGATGAGGTGGTTCGCCGCCTCGGAGAGCGGGTGGCCCTCGGACCAGGCCGGCCCCTCGACGCTCTTCTCCACGCCGAGGAAGCCGTTCGCGTCGAGCCGCAGCGCGCTCGCGCCGAGGTCGCCGAGGGAGTGCAGGGCGTCGCCGATGACCATGCGCATGCCGGCGAACGTGGGGTCCAGCCAGTTGATGGAGGGCTGGCCCTGCTTGAAGTAGTGCAGGTACACCCAGCGGCGGGTCCGGCCGTCGACGCCGAGCACGGGCGCGGTGGCGCTCCAGTTGGTCTCCTTGACGCCCGGTGCGTAGAAGATGACGCGCTGCAGGCGGCCGATGATGTAGCCCTGGTCGGCGAGCGCCTGCTCGGCGGCCACGTCGAGGTTCACGGCGTCGCGGCCGGGGAGCACGTCCGGCAGCAGGTGCCAGTCCTCCTCGGGGATCTCGACCATGTGGTAGATCCCGGGGAAGTCCTTGTAGCCCATCTCGGCGAGGCGGAAGTCGGCGCCCTTGCCGGTGTGGCCGGGCACGATGTCGTCGATGACGCTGCCGCCGTGCTGGTCGGCGACCTCGGTGAGGCGGCGGAACTCGTCCTCCGTGCCGAAGGCCGCGTCGATCTGGGTGCTGATGCGGTCGAAGTGGCCGTCGACGCTCGCGGTCTGCGACCACTCGGTGATGCCGCCAGCGAGCTTCACGGGGCCGGTGTGCACGGCCTCGATGCCGATGCGCTGGAAGATCTCCCACAGCTGCGGGTCGCCGAGGGCGGCCAGGTACGACTCGCCGCCCTTCGTGATGAGCGAGATCGGGTAGGCGGTGAACCAGACCGACGCCGTGTCGATGGCGCGGCGCGCGTCCGGCCGGGCGTAGGGGTTCGACCACATGCTCGGCGAGCCGGAGAGCCCGCGGCTCAGCACGTCGGCGTCGCCGAGCATCGACTGGCGGCGGAGCCACTCCACGTAGGAGGGGTTCGACGCGTCGGCGGCGCGCGGGTCCGACGACGAGCGGCGGATCCCGCTGGCCCGCATCTGCGGCCGGGAGCGCAGCCGTGCGGGGCGCGCCGGGAAGCGGTTGTCGTCGTACGTGATCTCCGTGGGCTCCGGCTCGGGGACGGCGTGCGTCTCGATGGCGTCCGTCGGGATGGCGTCGTCCACGTGGTGCTCCTCGCAGGTGGTGGTGGTGCGTCGCGCCCGGTCCGGGCGCCGTCGGCCCCGCGGGGCCGCTGCTCCGAGCGTACGCAGGATGGGGAGCGCCGTGCGCCCGCCGCGGTGCGCCGGTCGCGGCCGGGCGGTCGGGTCGCCCGGATGCCGGAGCCCGGAGCGGCGTCGCGGCCGGGTGGACGCGGGGGCGCGGGGAGGCCGCCGCGCCGACGCGCGTGCCAGCATGGGGCCGTGCCCGTCGTCGAGTCCCGCCGCATCGTCCCCGTCGCGCCCGAGGTCGCGTTCGCCGTCTCCCAGACGCAGGGCGCCGTCCGGAAGCGATGGGATCCGTTCATCGCCCACCAGCACCTCATGGGCGGCGCGACCGAGCCGGCGAAGGGCGTCCGCACGTTCACGGTCTCGCGCCTGGGGCTGAGCATGGTGAGCGAGTACGTCTCGCACCAGCCGCCCACGAACGTCGGCATGCGCATGACCCAGGGGTCGTGGTTCTTCGCCCGCATGGGTGGCGGCTGGCGCTTCGCGGCCGCCGAGGGCGAGCCGGGCCGCACGCTCGCGACCTGGCGCTACAACTTCGCCTGCCGGCCCGCCTGGCTCGCGCCGGTCGCCGAGCGGATCGGCGCGTGGATCCTGCAGCGCGACATGGACCGGCGCATCGACGGGTTCGCGCGCGGGTGCGCCGACCCGGTGGTGCTCGCCGCCGTCGGTGCGGATGCGCCCGCCGCGGACGCGCCCGCCGCGGGCTGACGCGTGTTCCTGCGGCGGGAGCGGCGATGGCCGGACACCTGGGGCCTCATCGCCCTCGGCGTCGTGCTGTGCGCGGTCTCGATGCTCGGTCTCACGGGCGCGTTCGGGGAGATCCGGAGCGGCGGAAAGCTGGACACCGTCGTGCTGCTCGGCGTGCCCCTGGGGCTCCTCGCGATCGGGGCCGGCATCGTGAACGGGATCCGCGGCCGGAGCGGCCCCGGTGGCCCCGGGATCGACGACCCCGCGGTCGAGGGCGACGCCGAGGCGACCGGCCGGGATCGCCCCGCCCCGGATGGGATGATCGAGCGGTGATCATCCTCGGCGCGACCCCCATCGGCAACCTGGGCGACGCGTCGCGGCGGCTCGTGGAGGCGCTCGGCTCCGCCACCGTCGTCGCCGCGGAGGACACCCGCACGACCATCCGCCTGCTCGGCGCGCTCGGCGTCGAGAACCGGCCGCGCCTCATCGCGCTGCACGACCACAACGAGCAGGAGCGCTCCGCCGACCTCGTCGAGCTCGCGCGCGAGACCGACGTGCTCGTGCTCTCGGACGCCGGCATGCCGGCCATCTCCGACCCCGGCTTCCACCTCGTGGAGGCCGCGGCCGCGGCGGGGGTCCGCGTGACCGCGCTGCCCGGGCCGAGCGCCGTGATCACCGCGCTCGCCGTCTCCGGCCTCCCCACCGACCGCTTCGCGTTCGAGGGCTTCCTGCCGCGGAAGGGCGGCGACCGCCGCCGCGTGCTCCGCGAGCTGGTGCGCGAGCGCCGCACGATGGTGTTCTTCGAGTCGCCGAACCGGCTGCACGCGTCGCTCGAGGACGTCGTCGCCGAGTGGGGCCCCGACCGCCGGCTGGTCGTCTGCCGCGAGCTCACGAAGCTGTACGAGGAGGTGCGCCGCGGCACCGCCGCCGAGCTCGCCGCCTGGGCGGCCGAGGGCGTGCGCGGGGAGATCGTGGTGGTCGCGGAGGGGGCCGCGGCCCTCGAGGTCGACCTCGCCACGGGCGTCGCGCAGGTGCTGGAGCTCGTGGCCGACGGCGCCCGCCTCAAGGACGCCGCGGGCACCATCGCGGAGGCGACCGGCCTCGGCAAGCGCGACCTGTACCAGGCGGCGCTGCAGGCCCGGTGATCCCGGCGGCCCCGGCCGCCGCGGGCGTCGTCGCCTAGCCGGTCGGATCCTGCGCGCGGCGCTCGCGGAACGCCACCATGTTCATCCGGTTGCCGCAGCGCACGCTGCAGAACCGCTTCGAGCCGTTGCGCGAGAGGTCGACGAGCACGCCGTCGCAGTCGTCGGCGGCGCACACCCGGAGGCGGTCGGTCGCGTCGGAGCGCACCACGTCGACGAGCGCCATCGCGGCCTCCACGAGCACGCGGTCGGCGAGCGGGGCGTCGTCGGGCGTCGCGTGCAGGTGCCAGTCGAGGGCGTCGTGCCGGACGAGCCGCGGGGAGGCCCGGTGGCGGGCGAGCAGCTCGTTGACGGGGTCCACCATGGCGTCGCGGTCCAGGGTCCAGATGGCGCGCAGCCGGGCGCGGGCGTCGTGCACCTCGCGGAGCTCGCGCTCATCGCGGTCGAATCGGCCGGAGAAGCCGTTGCGGGTCATCAGGTCGGCGAGCTGCTCCGGGGTGGCCAGCAGGTCGAGCCCGGTCCGGGTGGCGCGCGGGGCCGTGTTGAGGATGACGGCGTCGAACGTGAGCACGTCCTCCGTGTCAGGGGCGAAAAGCAATTTGACTCCTTATCCACGACGAGTCTAGCGTCAGGAGCGTAGGCCGCATGGCCCCTGACGAGACGAGTGCACCATGGAACGCGGCCACCTCACCACCGGACTGGTCCTCGCGGTCGTGGCCGCCGCGTCCTTCGGGCTGTCGGGCGCCTTCGTGAAGCCGCTGCTCGCCGCCGGATGGAGCCCGGTCGCCGCCGTGACGCTGCGGGCGCTCATCGGCGGGCTGATCCTCGCCCCCGTCGCGCTCGTCCAGCTGCGCGGCGACCTGCGGCCCGTGCTGCGGGCGTGGCGCCGCGTGCTCGGCATGGCGCTCGTGGGCGTCGCGGGCGCGCAGGTCATGTACTTCGCGGCCATCGAGCGGATCCCGGTCGGCACGGCGATCCTCATCGAGTTCATGGCGCCGCTGCTGCTCGTGGCGGTGGCGTGGGCGATGAGCGGGCGGCGACCCGCGGTGCCCGTGCTCCTCGGATCCGTCGCGGCGGCGGGCGGGCTCGCGCTCGTGGTGTCGCCGTCGGGCGGCGGGGCGCTGGACCCCGTCGGGCTCCTCTTCGCCGTCGGCGCGATGGTCGGCTGCGCGGGCTACTTCGCCATCGCGGCCCGCGGCGCGGACGGGCTGCCCCCTGTGGCGCTCGCCGCAGCGGGCCTGCTCGTCGCGGCGGTGCTGCTGGCGCTCGTGGGCGTGACCGGGATCCTGCCCTTCACCGGATCCGTCGCCGACGTCGTGATGCTCGGCAGCGTCGTCCCGTGGTGGGTGCCGATGCTCGTGGTCGGCGTCGTCGCGACGGCGCTCGCCTACGGGGCGGGGATCACCGCGGGCGGCATGCTCGGATCCCGCCTCGCGTCCTTCACGGGCCTCCTCGAGGTGGCGGCGGCCGGCGCCTGGGCGTGGCTGCTGCTCGGCGAGGCGCTCACGGCGCTCCAGCTGGTCGGCGGGCTGCTCATCGTGGCGGGCATCGTCGCGGTGCGCTTCGACGCGCGGGTGGAGGGGCTGCCCGGCGGCGGGGAGACCGGGACCGCGGCGGCCGCGGTCGCGGGGGCCGGGTCGGCGGCCGGATCCGGGCCCGCGCTAGGGAGCCGGTGACTCCGCCGCGTCCACGGGCTCGAGGTGCCGCAGCACGCGCTTGAGGTGCATCGCGGTGAGCACCCCGGGGCCCATCGCGCGGCCGAGCTCCTGCGACCGGCGGTCCACCGCCTCCACGAGCAGGCGCACCCGCCGGGCGGCCTCGCCCATCGCGCGGTGCCGCTCGGGGGAGTCCGGGTCGTCGAGGTCGAGCACGTCGGCCACCGCGTGGCAGGCGTCGCGGACGGGAGCGGCGACGTCGCGGTCCAGGGCGGACGCCCCGCGCTGCTGCCAGATGGTGTCGGCGAGCGCCGCGGAGACGTCGCGCACGTGCCAGACGATCTGGTCCATCGCCTCGAGCCGGGCGTGGTCGATGCGCACGTCCCGCTTGTTCACGAGCGCCCGCGGGTTGCCCTTCCGGCTCTCGTCGGCCTCCCGCAGGTCGGCGCGCACGGCCCGCGCGGTGTCGGCGAGGCCCTCGCTCGCGCGGATCCAGTCGGCGTGCGCGGGCGGCGCCTCGGACTCCACCGCGTCGCCCACCTCCCGGAGGCGCTGCGCGACCTCGTGCTGGAAGGCGCTGATGCGGGCGCTCGCCGCCCCGCTCGACAGCCGGGGGACGACGAGCACGTTGACGAGGAGCCCGGTCACGACGCCCACGGCCATCTGCGCGACGTAGCCGAGCGAGTACTGGTCGGCGTCCTGCCCGCCGATGATGAGCACGAACAGCGCCGCCATCGGCACGTACTCGCGGCCGGCGCCGAACCAGCCGGAGCCCGAGAGGATCACGCCGATGCCGACGATCACCGGGATCGACCACCACGACGGGCCCGTGGTCATGATGACCGCGGTCGCGAGCAGGATCCCCGCGGCGAGCCCCAGGAGCGTCTGCAGCCCCGTCCGCGCCGATCCCATGAGCGTCGGGTACATGCTCACCAGCGCGCCGAGCGGCGCGTAGTAGGGGTACTCGCTCGCGACGCCGGGCACGTAGGGCGCCACGGCCCAGGCGATGCCGACCGCGAGCGCGGTCTTCGCGGCGAGGATGAGGCGGCCGGGGGAGGTGGCCGCGCGCCACGCGGCGACGACGGCGTCCGGGACGCGATGGGTGACCATGCCCCGAGGCTATCGACGCGGGGAGGGCGCGACCGGGCCGGCGGTCGTGCCGCGACCGGGCGCCACGAGCCACGCGTCCACCGCGTCCTCGCGCTCCACCCGGAAGCCGGCCCGCTCGTACAGGCGCCGGGCCGGGCTGCCCTGCAGCACGTCGAGGCGGAACGGCCGACCGTCGTCGTGCCGGTCCATGAGGTCGGCGAGCACCTCGCCGCCGATGCCGCGGCCCTGCGCGGCGGGGTCCAGGTAGAGGTGCTCCACCCACCACGCGTCCGGCTCCTCGCGGCAGGCCACGAGTCCCGCGTCGCGGCCGTCCACCCGGATGACGGAGGTGCGCTCGGCGGCCCATCCGTCGAGGAGGCGGCGCCGGACCCGCATCGGATCGAAGCGCCCGAGCCGCTCGAGGTCGGGGCGGAGCACGACGGCGCGGAGCTCGGCCATCCAGCCGGCGTCGTCGGGGAGCGCGGGGCGGAGGATCCAGCGGGGGAGGGGTCCCGCCGCCCGCCGGAGGTCCCTCTCCATGCAGACGCTCGTCGGATCGGCCGCGTACGGGCCGAAGCGGGGCACGTGCCGGTAGCCGGCGCGCTCGTAGAGGGCGATCGCGGCGGTCTGCGGGAGGCCCGTCTCGAGCCGCATGAGCGTCGCACCCGCGTCCCGGGCGGAGGCCTCCGCCGCCGCGAGGAGCGCCCGCCCGACGCCGAGGCCGCGCGCGGCGTCGGTGACGAACACCCGCTTCAGCTCCGCGGACCCGTCGCCGCCGTCCACGACCGCCGCCGTGCCGAGCGCGCGGCCGCCGTCGCGCGCCACGAGGAGGACCACGCCCGGACGCTCCAGCGCGGCGACGTCGAGCGAGTGGTAGCTCTCCGCGGGGTACAGCGCGAGCGCGTACTCGTCGGCCTGCCGCAGCAGCGGCAGCACGTCGTCGCGGCGGGGGGACTCCGGGGAGACGGTGAGCACACGCCAGCGTAGGACGGGCCGAGCGGTGGATACGCTGGACCGGTGCCGCGCGGACGAGGTCACGAGCCCTCCACGTCCGGCGCCCGACCGTGAGGAACAGCATGCAGATCCACCGCGTCCGCGTCCACCGCAGCGACGAGGCCCTGCCTCCCGGGGAGCAGCTGGCGGGGCGCATCGCCGCCGTCGCCGCGGATCCCGTCGAGGTCGACGCCGACGTCACCGAGATGATCGTCAACCGCATCATCGACAACGCCGCCGTGGCGACCGCGTCGCTCACCCGCGCGCCCGTCGTCGCGGCCCGCGCGCAGGCCCTCGCGCACGGACCGTCCACGGGCGGTGCCGGCGCGACGGTCGTGGGAGCGGATCCCGCCACCCGCGTGAGCGCCGAGTGGGCCGCGTGGGCCAACGGCGTGGCCGTGCGCGAGCTCGACTACCACGACACGTTCCTCGCCGCGGAGTACTCGCACCCGGGCGACAACATCCCGCCGATCCTCGCCGCCGCGCAGCACGCCGCCGCTGCCGGCCGTCCCGACGGCCGCCCGATCACCGGCGCGGACGTCGTGCGCGGCATCGCGACCGGCTACGAGATCCAGGTGGACCTCGTGAAGGCCATCAGCCTGCACGCGCACAAGATCGACCACGTCGCGCACCTCGGCCCGTCGGCCGCCGCCGGCATCGGCACGCTCCTCGGCCTCGACGCGGAGACGGTGTTCCAGGCCGTCGGCCAGGCCCTGCACACCACCACCGCGACCCGGCAGTCCCGCAAGGGCGCCATCAGCACCTGGAAGGCGCACGCGCCCGCCTTCGCCGGGAAGATGGCCGTCGAGGCGATCGACCGCGCCATGCGCGGGCAGACCAGCCCCACGCCCATCTACGAGGGCGAGGACGGCGTGATCGCGTGGCTCCTCGACGGCCCCGGCGCCGGCTACGACGTGCCGCTGCCCGGGCCCGGCGAGGCCAAGCGGGCGATCCTCGACACGTACACGAAGGAGCACTCGGCGGAGTACCAGGCGCAGGCGTGGATCGACCTCGCCCGTCGCCTGCACCACGCGCACCCGGTGCTCGCCGACGCGGACGCCGTCGACCGCGTCCTCATCCACTCCTCGCACCACACCCACGTGGTCATCGGATCCGGCGCCAACGACCCGCAGAAGTACGACCCGCGGGCCAGTCGCGAGACCCTCGACCACTCGATCCCGTACATCTTCACCGTCGCCCTGCAGGACGGCGCCTGGCATCACGTCGACTCGTACGCGCCCGAGCGCGCCGGCCGCCCCGACACGGTCGACCTGTGGCGCCGCGTCACGACCACGGAGGACCCCGAGTGGACGCGCCGCTACCACTCCATGGACCCGGCGGAGAAGGCGTTCGGCGGCCGCGTCGAGATCCGCCTGACGGACGGCTCGACCATCGTCGACGAGATCGCCGTCGCCGACGCGCACCCGCTCGGCGCCCGCCCGTTCGCGCGCGCCGACTACGTCGCCAAGCTCCGCACCCTCGCCGACGGGGTGCTCGAGGAGGCCGAGGTCGAGCGCTTCCTGGCGCTCGTCGAGCGCCTGCCGGAGCTCGCCGCCGACGAGCTCGCCGGCCTCACCGTCACCGCCCGACCCGGCCTCCTCGAGCGCGCCGGCTCCCCGAAGGGACTCCTCTAGTGCTGCACTCCGCCCTCACCGCCGCCGCCAAGCGCCGCGCGTTCCGCGAGCGCCTCGCGAGCGGCGAGCTGATCCGCATGCCCGGCGCGTTCAACCCGCTCTCGGCCCGGCTCATCCAGGACAAGGGCATGGACGGGGTCTACATCTCGGGCGCCGTGCTCTCCGCCGACCTCGGGCTCCCGGACATCGGGCTCACCACCCTCACCGAGGTCGCCGGGCGCTCGCAGCAGATCGCGCGCGTCACCGACCTGCCGTGCCTCGTCGACGCGGACACGGGGTTCGGCGAGCCGATGAACGTGGCCCGCACCGTGCAGATGCTCGAGGACGCGGGCGTCGCGGGCCTCCACATCGAGGACCAGGTGAACCCGAAGCGCTGCGGCCACCTCGACGGCAAGCAGGTGGTCGACGAGTCGACCGCGCTGAAGCGGATCCGCGCCGCGGTGGACGCCCGCCGCGACCCGGACCTGCTGATCATGGCCCGCACCGACGTGCGCGGCGTCGACGGCATGGACGCCGCCGTCGACCGCGCCCGCGCGCTGGTCGACGCGGGCGCCGACGCGATCTTCCCCGAGGCGATGGCCGACCTCGCCGAGTTCGCGGCCATGCGCGCCGCGGTGGACGTGCCGATCCTCGCCAACATGACCGAGTTCGGGAAGAGCGAGCTGTTCACCACCTCCCAGCTGCGCGACGTGGGAGTGGACATCGTGATCTACCCGGTCTCGCTGCTGCGCCTCGCGATGGGCGCCGCCGAGCGCGGCCTCGACGCGATCCTCGAGGAGGGCACGCTCGCCGGGAGGGTGCCCGAGATGCAGACCCGCGCGCGCCTCTACGAGCTGCTCGACTACGCGGGCTACAGCGCCTTCGACGAGGACGTCTTCACCTTCACGCTGGAGGGGAACCGCGGCGGGGCGTGATGCCGGCCGGTCGCGTCCGCAGATGGGCGCGACCAGCCGGCGTCACAGCCGCGGGTCCACCGGCTCGGACTCCATCGCGAGCACGCCGAACACCGCCTGGTGGACGCGCCAGGTCGGCTCACCCGCGACGAAGCGCTCGACGGCCTCGATCCCGAGCGCGTACTCGCGCAGCGCCATCGACCGCTTGCGGCCGACGTCGCGGTCGCGCAGGCGGCGGAGGTTCGCGGGCTCCGTGTAGTCGGGGCCGTAGACGATGCGCAGGTACTCGCGACCGCGCACCTTGATGCCGGGCTGCGCGAGCGACTTCCGGCCGCGGACGAGGCCCCCGGTCGGCTTCACGACCATGCCCTCGCCGCCCGCGGCCGTCAGGTCCTCCCACCAGCGCGTCGCGGCCGCCTCGGACTCGGGGGACCCGAGGTCCACGGAGACGGAGCGGGTCGGGATCACGAGCCCCGGATCCGCGGCGGCCAGCCGGTCCGCGAGCTCCAGGTGCCAGGCGTGGTCGCGCGCGACGTGCGTGGCGCCCTCGGTGGCGAGGAGCTGGAACGGCGCGAGCCGCACGTCCTCGAGGCCCGTGCACGGCGCCGCGTGGCGGCGGTAGGCGGCGACGTACGCCTCCGCATCCGCGGCCCGGGCGCGCGTCCGGTCCAGGAGGTCGGCCACGTCGACGCCGGCGGCCGCGGCCCGCTCCAGGGTGCGGACGGCGGCGGGCAGCGCGGCGGTCGCGGCGGCGCCGACGGACGCGTACTGCTCCCGGATCAGCGGTCCCGCCTTCATCGACCACGGCAGCAGCTCCGCGTCGAGCAGGATCCACGACGTGTCCAGCTCCGCCCAGAGCCCCGCTGCCTCGACCGCCGCGTCCAGCCGGGCGAGGAGCGCATCGGTCTCGCCGGCATCGAGGAACGGACGGCCCGTGCGCGTGTGCACGACGCCGCGCCAGCCCTCGGGCGCGTCGAACCGCGCCGCGTCGCGGGTGAGGAGCACGACCGCGCGGGATCCCATGTGCTTCTCCTCGCAGATCACCCGCTCGAGCCCGTCGCGGCGGTACGCCTCGAACGCCTCGGCCGGGTGCTCGAGCACGTCGTCGTGCGCGGACGTCGACGGCGGGCTCATCGTCGGCGGCAGGTAGACGAGGTGCCGCGGGTCGATGGCGAAGCGGCTCATGGTCTCGAGGGCGCCCGCCGCGGCGTCCTCGCGGATCCCGATGCGGCCGGCCGCGCGCGTCTCCACGACCTGCTTGCCGAGGACGTCGTCGATGCGGAGGAGGCCCGGATCCCGCGCGGGCACGGCGGGCGCGCTCGCCGACCGGTCCAGCGGCGCGACCGGCTCGTACCAGACGCGCTCGGCGGGCACGGAGACGACCTCGCGCTCCGGCCAGCGGAGGGCGCTCAGCTTCCCGCCGAAGACGCACCCGGTGTCGAGGCACATCGTGCCGTTGACCCACTCGGCCTCCAGGGTCGGCACGTGCCCGTAGAGCACGGTCGCGGATCCGCGGTAGTCGGCGGCCCACGGCAGGCGCACCGGCAGGCCGTACTCGTCGGTCTCGCCCGTGGTGTCGCCGTAGAGCGCGAACGACCGCACGCGTCCGGACGCCCTCCCGTGGTACGCCTCGATGAGGCCGGCGTGCGCCACCACGAGGTCGCCGCCGTCGAGCACGAGGTGCGAGACGAGCTCCCGGCAGAAGCGCTCCACGTCGATGCGGAAGGCCTCGTCCTCCTCCGCGAGCTGGGCCAGCGACTCGCCCAGGCCGTGCGCGACGGTCACCTTCTTTCCCTGCAGCGCCCGCACGAGCTTGGCCTCGTGGTTGCCGGGGACGGCGAGCGCGTGGCCGGCGCGCACCATCCCCATCGCGAGCCGGAGCACGCCCGGGGTGTCGGGCCCCCGGTCCACGAGGTCGCCGAGGAACACGGCGCGGCGGCCCTCGGGGTGCTCGGCGTCGACCGGCCGGCCGCGCTCGTCGCGCCGGATGGCGTAGCCGAGCTGCTGGAGCAGCGTCTCGAGCTCGGCGCGGCAGCCGTGCACGTCGCCGATCGCGTCGAACGGGCCGCGCTCGGAGCGGCGGTCGTTGAGCAGCGGCTCGACGGTGAACCGCGCGGCGGCGACCTCCTCGACGCCGCGCAGCACGTGCACCTTCCGGAAGCCCTCGCGACCGAGGCCCTTCAGCGACCGCTGGAGCTGATCGTGCTGGCGCTTCACGACGGACGCGCCGAAGTCACGGTCGGTACGGGCCGCGTTCCGCTCCACGCAGACGCCCACGGGCACGTCGAGCACGATCGCGACGGGCAGGACGTCGTGGTCGCGGGCGAGCTGCACGAGCGAGCGGCGGGACTCGGCCTGAACGTTCGTGGCGTCGATCACCGTGAGCAGCCCGGCCCGCAGCCGCTGGGACGCGACGTGGCGGAGCGCCTCGAAGGCAGCCGGGGTCGCGCTCTGGTCGTTCTCGTCGTTCGAGACGAGTCCGCGGAACACGTCGCTCGAGAGGACCTCGTAGGGGCCGAAGTGCGTGCGCGCGAAGGTGGACTTGCCGGATCCGCTCGCGCCGACCAGCAGCACGAGCGACATGCGGGGAAGGGGCAGGGCGGGCGCAGCCTCGGGCGTCACGGCGGCGGGTGCGTCGGTCATCGGGAGACGGCCTTCCGGAAGAGGGCGAGCTGGGTGGGGGAGCCGTGGACGGGATCGGCCTCGCCGACGGGCCGCATCTCCACGTGGTAGCCGTGCCGGTCGGCGACGCGGGCCGCCCAGGCGGCGAACTCGGCACGGGTCCACTCGAAGCGGTGGTCGGGGTGCCGGAGCGCGCCGGCGTCGAGACCCGGGTAGAGCGCGTTGTGCTCCGCGTTCGGCGTCGTCACGACGACGGTGCCCGGGGCGGCGGATCCGAAGACCGACGACTCGAGGGCGCCGTGCCGGTCGAGGTCCACGTGCTCGATGACCTCCATCAGCACGATCGCGTCGAGACCGGCGATGCGCGGGTCCTCGTAGGTCGCCGAGGACTGCAGCAGAGCGACCCGCTCGCGCACCCGGTCGCTCGCGTCCCGCAGGCCGAGGCGCCGGGCCGCCGCCTCCAGGTCGCGGACGCCGACGTCCGTGCCGACGAGCCGCGTGAACGCCGGGTCGGGCGCCAGGTGCGCGAGCAGCGCGCCCGAGCC
>NZ_JAVCVL010000280.1:0-3015 GCF_032917815.1 Clavibacter sp. MX14-G9D
CTCAGCCTGCTCGGGCTCGCCCTCGGGTCGGCGCTCGGCGGCGCGCTCGCGACGGCCGGCATCGCCGTGCCGACAGCGGCCGGCGCCGTCGTGTTCGCCGGCTGCGCGGTGCTCGCGGTCGTGGCGCTGCGCCGATCCGACGAGCCCGTGCGCGCTGCGGGGGATGCCGGCTAGCCCGCGTTCGGCAGCCGCACCTCCACGAGGCCGGCCGTCACGCGCGTCTCGAAGCGCGGCTGCGGCGACGTGGCGGGGCCGTGGATCACCTCGCCCGTCCTGAGGCTGAACACGCTGTCGTGCCACGGGCAGGTGACGCACGCCTCGCCCGTCTTCGGGTCCTTCCCCAGCTCGCCCGCGTCGAGCGGCGCGGAGAGATGGCTGCACGTGTTGCTGAGCGCGTCGACCGTCATGCCGTGGCGGCGCACGAGGACCGGCAGGCCCGCCACGTCGCGCTTCGCGAGACGGCCGTCGGGCAGGTCGTCGAGCCGGCCGAGCTCCTGCCAGCCCTGGGGGAAGCGGTGCGGCACGTCCTCGGCGTGGTTCGCGCCGGCGGCCTGGCGGTAGGCGAGGTGGCCGCCGAGGAACCCGCCGGCGGAGACGAGCCCGAGGCCCGCGAGGCCGAGGAGCTTGCCGCTGGTCTGCTTGCCGCGCGCCCGCTGGATCCACGACAGGCCGTAGAGGCCCGTCGCGAGGGCGTTCGCGGCGGAGTGCACGATCCCGACGCGGAGCTGCTGCTCGTGCAGCTGCGACCAGTCGGCGTAGCCGGAGACGATGGAGGGCGCGGCGCTGAGGATCCCCACGCCCACGAGCGCCTGGCTGGCCTTCTGGTTGCCGGGCAGGAGGTCGAGGACCGCGGAGGAGATCCACGCGCCGGACGGGATGAGGACCGCCACCGGGTGCAGCGGGTGCCCGAACGGCACGCCGTGCAGCAGGTCGGCCAGGGCGCGGGGCCTGAGCAGGGCGACCACTGTGCCGCGGACCCTCTCGACGATCGGGTCGAGCGCCTCGGCGTCCTCGATCCTCGTGATGGCCGCGACGAGCTTCAGCTCCCTCATGGGGTCTCCGTCCGATTCCGGCGCCGCCGTCGGCGCTCCCTCCCAGGCAACGCCTGCGGGGGAGCAGTGACAAGGCCGGGCGGCCGGATCCGGTGCCGCCGCTCGATCGCCTGCCCGGCGTAGCTCGCGGCGACGATGAGGGCCGCGCCGCACACCCCGACCGGCCCGACCGCCTCGCCCGCGAGGACGACGCCCACGCCGAGCGCCCACACCGGCTCCGTCCCCATGAGGATGCTCGCGCGCGACGCGGACGTCCGCCGCACCGCCCAGAGCTGCACGACGAAGGCGAACACGGAGCACAGCAGACCGAGGAACAGGACGCCCGCCCAGCCGCCCGCGTCCAGCCGCGCGACCGCGGCCGGCAGCTCCGCCCCCGCCACGACCGTGGTGGCCGCCGCGCACACCGCCATCTGCACGAGCACCACCCCCAGCGAGCCCTCCGTGCGGCCGCGGGTGAGGTGCGCGCTCGCCGTGACGTGGACAGCCCGGACCGCGGCCGCGGCGATCACGAGCGCGTCGCCGGACGTCGGCGTGCGCAGCCCGCCCTCGGAGACGAGGAGGGCGACGCCGACCACGGCGGCGACCGCGGCGACGAAGTACGGCCGGGGCAGCCACGAGCGCGACGCGACGCCCTCGAGGAGGGGCGTCATGACGAGCGCCAGGCTGATGAGGAGCCCCGCGTTGGTGGCGCTGGTGAGGTGCACGCCCCACGTCTCGAGCCCGATGACCGCGGTCTGGGAGCAGCCCAGCGCCACCGCGATCGCGAGGCCCTGACCCCGCGGCAGGCGCTCCCGCCGGGCGAGGCAGAGGAGGGCCGTCGCGGCGGCCGCGACGAGGAACCGGAGGGCGAGCGCCGCCGGGACCCCGGTCAGGGCGGCGAGGTCCTTGGCCGCGAGGAAGCTGGCGCCCCAGACCGCGGCGACGCCGACGAGGAGCAGGTCGACGAGGAGTCCGGGTCGTGCGCGGGAGGCCATGACGCTACTGTCCAGAGGACCGATGCCCAAGAGCAACGGGCCATCACTTGATCGACGATGAAGGGCAGCCTTGTGGATCCGGCACGACTCCGCCTCCTCCGCGAGCTCGGCGACCGCGGCAGCGTCGCGGCCGTCGCCGCCGCCATGCACGTCAGCGCCTCCGCCGTCTCCCAGCAGCTCGCGGTGCTCCAGGCGCAGGTGCCCGTCCCGCTGACCGTCAAGCGCGGGCGGCGGCTGGTGCTCACGGACGCGGGGGAGGCGCTCGCCGTCGCGGCCACGCGGGTGGAGGTGGCGCTCGCCGAGGCCCGCGACGCCGTCGGGTCGTTCCTCGGCCACGACGAGCGGCCGGTGCGCGTCTCCGCCTTCCACAGCGCCGGGCTCGCGCTGTTCGGCCCGCTCCTGGAGGACCTGGGCCGGACCGGGGGCCCGCGGGTCTCCCTCGCCGACGCCGACGTCGCGCAGGCGGAGTTCGCCCGCCTCACCGCGGACCACGAGCTGGTCGTCGCGCACCGGCTCGCCCACGAGCCGGAGTGGCCGACCGGGCGCATGGTCGTCGTGCCGCTCCTGGTCGAGCCGCTGGACATCGCCCTGCACGCGGCGCATCCCCTCGCGGCTGCCCCGAGCATCCGCCCCGAGCAGCTGCGCGACGAGCGCTGGATCTCCACGCACGAGGGCTTCCCCCTCACGGGCGTGCTCGCGCAGCTGGGCGCCCTCATCGGCCGCGCGCCGCAGGTCGACCACCGCATCAACGAGTTCTCCGTCGCGGCGCAGGTCGTCCGCGCGGGCGCGGCCGTCGCCGTCATGCCGCGGATGACGGCGGCCCCGCTCGCCGTCGACGGGATGGTCCTGCGGCCCCTCGTCGGCGCCGCGCTCGTCCGCCACGTGGACGTGCTCGCCCGTCCGGACGCGATGGCGCGCGTGCCGGTCCGCCGGGTCCTCGACGCGCTCCGGCGGGTGGCGGCCGCGGCGGCGGAGAGCGCCGGCGGGAA
>NZ_JAVCVL010000281.1:0-2988 GCF_032917815.1 Clavibacter sp. MX14-G9D
CGGTGCGCGCGGCCGCGGGGGCCGCGCCGGGGGTCCCGCTCGCCGGCCGCGCGCACGGGACGGCGACGTCCACGGTCGCCGTGTGCGCGGTGCCGTCGAAGGACACCACCTGGACCGACATCCCGTCGTCCAGGGGCACCCGCTCACCCGCCCGGATCCGCCGGCTCCCGTTCGAGGTGTCGCCCGGTCGGGTGAGCACGCTGCCGCCCTCGCGCTCCAGCGGATCCGTGCGCGTCACCTCGACCCCGGTCGGGGCGTCGTCCTGTCGGGCGCGGGGCGAGGGGTACAGCTGGGCGTAGAGCAGGTTGTCGACGGCGTCGCGGAACTGCAGGTGGTAGCCGACGGACGGGTGCGCGGGGTTCCTCCAGGTGACAACCCGCTGAGCCGAGGACGGTGCGCTCATGGTGCTGACCGTGAGGCGCCGCGGAGCACCGCAGGCGAGGACGACCGGGTGGCGCAGCGCGCCCAGGTGCGCGAGCGACACGGCGGTGAAGGGGTAGAACGTGGAGCCGCCGCCCATGATGTCGCTCTCGTTCCCGTACTCGTCCCGCGTGCACGACGCCGGGAGCCCGCTCGCGCTGCCGAGGTCCCAGCGCGACGCGCAGCTCACGGACGAGCTGTGCCGGAGCGACATGGTGTGCCCGAGCTCGTGGGCGATGCTGGTGGGATCCGTCGTGGCCACGGTCGCCAGGCCTCCCTCGTCGAGCGTCAGCGCCTGCTGGCCCGTGGCGTACTGGCAGTCGGAGCCGCGCGGGGTCATGACGAGGAGGTGCCGATCCGGGCCCTCCACGAACCCCGCCCGCTCCCGCCCGTACTCGACGAGGGGGTAGAAGTCCGCGCAGTCGACGCTCGTCGGCATGGTCTGCCAGTCGGTCGCGCCCACCACCCGCAGCCGGACTGCGCCGTCCGTCTCGTTCGCGTAGAAGGCATCGACGACCGCGAGGCTGTGCAGGGCCTCGTCCCGGGTGTAGTCCGGCGGGGTGCCCTCCGGCGTGAGCATGATGATCGTGACGTCGTGGACGGTCGGGGTGCCGGCAGCCGCGCTCGCGGCGACCGGGACGGCGCTCAGGACGGCCGGGCGCTCGACGGCACCGGCGGCCGGGACCGCCGCGCCGGCGATCAGCAGGACGGCGAGCGCCCCGGTGAGGAATGGGACTCGGGTCATCTTGCTGCTCCTGGCTCCCGCGGGGCGGGTCGGCGCCGGGCACGGCGCCGCGGACGGGAGGATGCTGTCAGGGAGTGCGCACGTCATGCGCAGTCGCTCCCCAGCCGGATGGGGCGGAGCACGCCCGTCGGCCGGGTCGCCGGGCCAGCAGGGCCGGGAGGTCCGGGCCCTACACCTCCGGGAGCGCGGAGCGCGCGGTGTCCGGGTCCAGGCCGGCGGCCACCTGGAGGTCCACGAGCAGGGGCCGCAGCAGCATGACGAGCATCACCTCGCCGACGGGGGCGCCCGGGATGAGCTCGCGGGGATCCAGCCGGACCGCCACCAGCACGAGGTTCTGCTGGGCCAGCGGCGCGGCGGACGGGTCGGTCAGGCTCTGCCCGAGGAGGTTCACCCCGTTCGACACGGTGGCGAGGAGCTCGGCCAGCACCGGCCGCCGCACCCGGTCGACCACCAGGAAGTCGACGCGCCGGGAGATGACGCGGAGGTTCCGCACCGCGAGGTCCATGCCGTCGAGCACCCGCCGCTGCGCGCGGAGCTCCGGCACGTGACGGCGGAGGAACGGCGAGATGCGGGCGATGGACAGCGCCGAGTCGGCCGCCGCGCTCCAGGCGTCGACGAGGGGCTGCGTGCGACGCAGCCGCTCCAGGGCGCGGTCGGCGGCCGTGGCGTCGCCGAGCCGCAGCGCGGAGACGAGCGAGGTGAGGGCGTAGGAGCACTCGGAGAAGACCCGGCGCGCCTCGCGGACCGCCTGCCGTCGCGGATCCCGCGGGATGAGCGCCGTCGCCAGGAGCGCCACCGCGCCGCCCACGAGACCGTCCACGCTCCGCACGAAGACGCCGCCGGGCGGCGCGGGCAGCAGCGCCACGAGCACGGCCTGCACCCCCGCCGCGACCGCGAACGCGGCGTTCGACGAGAGCAGCCGCGCGACCAGCAGCGTCGCCAGGATGATGACGAACAGCTGCCAGGCGCCGCGTCCGATGCCGAGCAGCAGGACCTCGCTCAGCGTGATCCCGACGGTCATGCCGATCGCCGTCTCCAGGACCCGGACCGGCCGCGCGTCGCGGACGAAGCCGAGGCTGGTGATCGTGACGGTCGTCGCGAGCAGCGGGGTGTCGTGGCCGAGGACGTGGTGCGCGAAGGCCCAGCCGCCCGTCGCCGCGATGGCGATCTGCAGGGCGGCAGGCGCGGACCCCCAGAGGCGCGCGAGGGCGGCGGCGGGATCGGCCCGATGCCTCAGGGTGCGGGCGGCACGGGCCGACCGCTCCCGCGCGCGCTCAGCGGCGGACCGCACCGAGCCGGGGCAGGCGGGGGACGTCGGCCGAGCGGCCCGCGTCGGTGGGCACGATGACGTCCTGCGCGGCCTGCACCCGGACGTCGTCCGCGACCACCTCGAGCTGCGCGTCGGGATCGACGGCGCGCCGGACGACCGCGAGGGCGATGGGTCCGAGCTCGTGGTGCAGCGCGCTGGAGGTGACCGCGCCGACCGTCTCGCCGGGCGTCCCGTCCGCGGCGGCGGGGAGCCGCACATCGGCCCCGGGACCCGGCAGGACCGCGTCGGACCCGTCGAGCTGCAGCAGCACGAGGCGCCGCGGAGGCCGACCGAGGTTGTGCACCTTGGCCACCGTCTCCTGCCCGCGGTAGCAGCCCTTGGACAGGTGCACGGCGCTGCGCAGCCAGTCGAGCTCGTGCGGGATGGTGCGGTCGTCCACCTCGGTGGCGAAGCGCGGGCGCCACGCGGCGATGCGCAGGGCCTCCGCGGCGAGCGCACCCGCGACGGGCAGTTCGCCGGCGGCGGCGCGCGCGACCAGGGCCGGCAGCTCGGC
>NZ_JAVCVL010000282.1:0-2963 GCF_032917815.1 Clavibacter sp. MX14-G9D
CGTCGCGTGACCGGCACCGCCCGCACCGCGGGCACGACGCCGCCCGGGCGGCAGAGAGGGATGCACCGATGCGCATCCACATCGCGACCGACCACGCGGGACTCGACTTCTCGAGGTTCCTCACCGAGCACCTGACGGCTGCCGGCCACGACGTCGTCGACCACGGCCCGGTCGCCTACGAGCCGCTCGACGACTACCCCTCCTTCTGCATCCGGGCGGCCCGCGCGGTGGTCGCCGACCAGCGCGCCGGCGCGACGGCCCTGGGCGTCGTCTTCGGCGGATCCGGCAACGGCGAGCAGATCGCGGCCAACAAGGTCGAGGGAGTGCGGGCCGCCCTCGTCTGGAACCTCTCCACCGCGGTGCTCGCCCGCCAGCACAACGACGCCAACGTGATCTCCATCGGCGCCCGGCAGCACACCGTCGAGGAGGCCACCGCCTTCATCGACGCCTTCATCGCCGAGCCGTTCTCCGCCGAGGAGCGCCACGCGCGCCGCATCGCGCAGCTCGCCGAGTACGAGACGACGGGAGCCATCGCCGGGCATCCCGTCACCGACTAGGCCGCCGTGCCCGAGGGGCATTCGATCCACCGGATCGCGAAGCAGTTCGAGGCCCACTTCGTGGGCGACGTGGTGCAGGCGTCCTCGCCGCAGGGCCGATTCGCGGAGGGCGCCGCCGTGCTCGACGGGCGGCGCCTCGTCGGCGCGAAGGCCGTGGGCAAGCAGATGTTCCTCGAGTTCGACGGCGGGGTGTGGCTCCGCGTGCACCTCGGGCTCTACGGCGCATGGGACTTCGCCGGCGACGTGTCGACGCTGAACCGGATGGGACAGAACGGCATGCGCGGCGATGTCCCGGTCGACGACCGGGTGGACGACGCGCCCGTCGACACCGCCGCCGAGGACTCCCTCGCCAGCATCGGGGCACCCCGTCGCGCACGCCTCCGGATGGCCGAGCAGGAGAAGGTGCACGACCCGTTCTCCTCGGAGGCGTGGCCGCCGGAGCCCGTGGGCCAGGTGCGGGTGCG
This sequence comes from Clavibacter sp. MX14-G9D, assembly GCF_032917815.1. Lineage (NCBI taxonomy): Bacteria > Bacillati > Actinomycetota > Actinomycetes > Micrococcales > Microbacteriaceae > Clavibacter > Clavibacter sp. MX14-G9D. The sequence continues at coordinate 1,022 of NZ_JAVCVL010000282.1, forward strand.
CCTGCTCACGGAGCACGCGGTGGCGGACCTCCGCGGGCCCACCGCCTGCGTCGTCGCGGACGCCGAGGAGGTGCAGCGGGCCATCGACAAGCTCGGACCGGATCCGCTCGTCGAGGGCGGCAAGCGCTCCGAGGACCGCTTCACGGCCACGGTGCGGAGGAAGCCCACCGCCATCGGGCTGCTGCTGATGGACCAGGCGGTCGTCAGCGGGATCGGCAACGTCTACCGGGCGGAGCTGCTGTTCCGCGCGCGGCAGAACCCGCACACCCCCGGGCGCGACGTGCCCGAGGACGTCGTGCGCGGCCTCTGGAAGGACTGGTCGAGGCTGCTCCGCAAGGGCGTCGAGGTGGGGCAGATGATGACCATGGACGGGCTGCGCGGAAAGAAGCTCGACGCGGCGCTCCGCAACCGGGCCGACCGCCACTGGGTGTACCACCGCGAGGGCCTGCCGTGCCGGGTGTGCGGCACGCACATCGTGATGGAGGAGGCCGCGGGCCGGAAGCTCTACTGGTGCCCGTACTGCCAGGCCTGATGCGCCGGGCGTCGGGCATAGTCCGAGGATGCCCCGGGCGCTGACCTGCGCGAGGCGCGCGATCACGGCGTGGGATGCCGAGAGGGGCCCGGATCCTGCTGGATCCGGGCCCCTCGTCCGTCGGCGCGTGCCGGTCGGCCGGCTACTCGCTGATGTGCGCGAACAGGAACCAGCGGTCCTTCTCGAGACCGCGGGCGATCTCGATGGCCACGTCCTGGCTGTTCACGTCGATCTCGCCGAGCTCCTGGACGGCGCGGTTGACGAGCTCCATGGTCGCGTCGATCTGCGCGATGACCTCGGCGATGCTGGCGCTCGACTGGCGGAAGCCGGGCGTGAGGGGAGCGGTGGTCGTGGCGGCGGCCACCGTCTCGACGCGCGCGTCGATCGGGAGGCCGAGGGCGACGACGCGCTCGGCGGCGGTGTCCGCCCAGCCCTGCGCGTGCGAGACGAGGACGTCGAGGAACTCGTGGACGCCGATGAAGTTGGCGCCGCGGACGTGCCAGTGCGCCTGCTTGCCGTTGACGGCGAGGGCCTGGAGGTTCACGACGACGGGGCTGAGGAACTGCGCGACGCCGGCGGCGACGTCGGCCGAGGCGGAGCTGGTGGGGACGTGGACGGTGTCGGTCATGGGTTCTCCTCGAACGTGGACGGGTCTGCGGGCTGCGGACGGTGACCTCAATCTCGCGCACCTCGTCGAGCGCCGCAAGCAAGCTGAGGCATCGCTTACCGGGGGCGCAGGACTCGCGGCGAGCGGGTCAGCGCAGGGCGGAGACGCGAGCCGCCACCTCGCGCAGGTCGCGGATCCGACGCTCGTAGCGCGCGGCCACCGCGATGAGCACGACGCCGCCGATGCCCGCCCAGGCCCACCAGGGGACCGTCGCCGACGCGTCGCGGATCCATGGCCAGAGCTGGGCGACCGCGTGGACCAGCAGCACGGCACCCCCGACGAGGAAGGGGGCCCGGAGGCGCCGCGACGCTCCGACGAGGAGCACCGCGAGCGCCACGACGCCGAGCGCGACGATCCTCCAGGCAGGGGAGGGGCCGAGATCGGCGAGCAGCGGCGGTCCGAGCAGGACGAGGAGCCCGGGTGCCAGATGGCGCATGCTGCCCGCCGTCGGGTCGTGCGTCAGTCGGCGCGTGCCGACCGCGATGAGGGCCAGGGCGACGGGCACCGTGACCCATTCGACCGGATCCGCGGCACGGGTGCCGGCGAGGACCGCGGCCGCGAGCACGGCCGCGACGATGGCGGAGACCGCGACCAGCGGGTCGACGAGCGGGGCCCGCCGCGAGGGTCGAGGCTCCGGGGTGGACCGGGGCTCGGTAGGGCGGGTCGCCGCGTCGCTGCCGGGGTCGTCGCCGTCGCCATGGTCGCCGCCCTCGACGTGCGGGGTCCGCGGAGCGCTGCCCGCC
>NZ_JAVCVL010000283.1:0-2897 GCF_032917815.1 Clavibacter sp. MX14-G9D
CCGCCCTGCTCGCGCACGCCGACCGCATCGTCGCAGCCAACGCCCGGGACCTCGAGGCGGGCCGGGCCGCCGGGCTCGCGACGGGCCTCCTCGACCGTCTGACCCTGGACGCGCGCCGCGTCGCCTCGCTCGCCGACGCCGTGGCCGGGATCCGCGCGCTCGACGACCCGCTCGGCCACGTCGTGCGCGGCCGCACGCTCCCGAACGGACTCCTGCTGTCCCAGGTGCGCGTCCCCTTCGGCGTGGTCGGCGCCATCTACGAGGCCCGGCCGAACGTGACCGTCGACATCGCCGCCCTGGCGCTCAAGAGCGGCAACGCGGTCGTCCTCCGCGGGGGATCGGCGGCGCTCGGCACCAACGCCGTCCTCGTCGACGTCATGCGCACGGCGCTCGAGGGCGCCGGCCTCCCCGCCGAAGCCGTGCAGACCGTGGACGCGCACGGGCGGGCCGGTGCCGCCCGCCTGATGCGCGCGCGGGGACTGGTCGACGTGCTGGTGCCGCGCGGCTCCGCCGAGCTCATCCGCACGGTCGTCGAGGAGTCGACCGTGCCCGTGATCGAGACCGGCGCGGGCGTCGTGCACGTCTACCTCGATGCCTCCGCCGACGCGCGGATGGCGGTCGGCATCGCGGTCGACGCGAAGGTCAGCCGCCCGAGCGTCTGCAACGCCATGGAGACGCTGCTCGTCCACCGGGACGCCGCGCCGCGCCTCCTCCCCGACGTGCTCGACGCCCTCCGCGACCGCGGGGTGACGGTGCACGGCGACGACGCCGTCCGCGCTCTGTGGCCCGCGGCCGTGCCCGCCACGGAGGAGGACTGGGCCGCCGAGTACCTCTCGCTCGACCTGGCCGTGCGCGTCGTCGACTCGGTGGAGGACGCGGTGGCGCACATCGCCCGCTGGTCGACGCACCACACCGAGTCCATCGTCACGTCCGACGTGGCCGTGGCGGAGCGCTTCCTCGCCGCCGTGGACTCGGCCGTCGTGATGGTGAACGCCTCCACCCGCTTCACCGACGGATCCGAGTTCGGCTTCGGCGCCGAGGTGGGGATCTCCACGCAGAAGCTGCACGCGCGGGGACCCATGGGCCTGCAGGAGCTGACGAGCACCAAGTGGGTCGTGCGGGGGAGCGGACAGGTCCGCGGCTGACCGGACGGAGTCCGGACGGAGTCCGGGCGGAGGTCGGGCCGGGACCACGGCTCGCCCGGGCCGGGTGCACCCCGCGAAGGGGCCGCCGATAGGATGGCAGGCGCCGCCTCCGCACCACGGGGCGTGCCACGAACGGAGATCCCATGCACGCGCTGACCACCACCATCCTCGCCGAGACCGAGCACGCCATGGAGCTCGCCGCTCCGCTCTGGGTGTTCCCGGCCGTCGCCGCGGTCGCGTTCATCGCCCTCGGCGTGGTCATGTTCAGCTTCCGCGACGTGAGCAACCGCCACTCGGAGAAGTGGGGCAAGCCCCCCGTCGCCGAGCAGGGCCACGGCACCGCGGACCAGGCGCACTGAGCGCGAGCACCCGCCAGATGACGACACCCGCGACCCCGCGCCTCCGCATCGGGGTCATGGGCGGCACGTTCGACCCCATCCACAACGGCCACCTCGTGGCCGCGAGCGAGGTGCAGCAGCACCTCCAGCTCGACGAGGTGATCTTCGTCCCCACGGGCCAGCCGTGGCAGAAGCAGACGGTCACCGACGGCGAGCACCGCTACCTCATGACCGTGATCGCGACCGCGGCGAACCCGCGGTTCACCGTCAGCCGCGTCGATATCGACCGGGCCCGCACCACCTACACCATCGACACGCTCCGCGACATCCGGCGCACGCACCCGGACGCGGAGCTCTTCTTCATCACGGGCGCGGACGCCATCCAGCAGATCCTCGGGTGGAAGGACGTCGCGGAGCTGTGGGACCTCGCGCACTTCGTCGCCGTGACGCGTCCCGGGCACGACCTCACCGAGAGCGGCCTCCCGCACGCCGACGTAAGATTGCTGGAGGTGCCGGCGCTGGCCATCTCCTCGACCGACTGCCGGAGCCGAGTCGGACGGGGCTTCCCCGTGTGGTACCTCGTCCCCGACGGGGTCGTCCAGTACATCTCCAAGCACCACCTGTATCGGAGCCCGCAATGACCCCCTCCCACGACGCGCCCGACTCCGGGCCGACCTCGTTCGACGACGGTCCCGCTCCCCAGACGTTCGGTCTCAGCCGCCGCGAGATGCGCGCCGCCGAGCGGGCCCGTGCCCTCGCGCTCGGCATCGACGAGGCGGACGACGCCCCGGTCGGCCAGGAGGTCCCCACGGGTCCTCGCGAGGCTGCCGTGGAGACGTCGGATCCCTCCGCCTCCGGCTCGGCCTCCGCCTCCGATGACAGCGCCGCGGCCTCGTCGGACGCCGCGTCGACCAGCGCCACCGCTCGCGAGGACGCCTCCTCCGAGCGCACCGCTCCCGAGCACGCCGTGTCCGAGGACGCCGCGGTCGCCGGCGTCCCGGTGGATGCGCCGCCGGCGGATCCGTCCGTCGGGGGATCCGCGCCCGAGGCCCCCGCGGCCGCCCCTGCGCCCGCACCGACCGGCGTGGGCCCCGAGACCTCCGCCATCCTCCTCTCGGGCGGGGTGCTGACCCGGCGCCAGCTCCGCGCCATCCGCGAGGCCGAGGAGGCCGCCCGCCAGCAGCGTGGATCCGAGCACGAGGACGCACCGGGCTCCCCGTCCGCGACGCCGGCTGGTCCCTCGGCCGATCGCGACGGCGATGACGCCGCCGAGACCGGCTCCCGCGACGCCGTGGCCGTCGACGACGCGCCCTCCGCGGGATCCGGCGCATCCGTGCCGCCGTACGCCCGCTACGGCCGCGGGTCGCGGACCGCGCCTCGCCCGCGCGCGCCCTACGGCAGCGCCTACCGCCGC
>NZ_JAVCVL010000284.1:0-2860 GCF_032917815.1 Clavibacter sp. MX14-G9D
CCGGGTGGCCGGGCGCCGCATCGCCGCGGGACGGGTTGCCGAGCGACGGGTGCGCGAGCGCCGGGTCGCGGACGACGCCGATCGGCGTCGTGTCCAGCCGGACGGAGCGGACGACCACCCGCTTGGAGCGGCGGCGGAGGTGGCGCCGGGCCTGCGGCGTGGCCAGCAGGCTCCCGAGCACGAGGCCCGCGCCGATGGCGAGCGTCGTCGCCATCGCGCCGACGAAGGCGCCCGTCGCCCCGGACGTGCCCGCCATCGAGTTGAGGAGCGCCGAGGCGACCGCGAGGGAGGGCAGCAGGGACCCGCAGAAGGCGGGGACCGCGATCGCCGTGGCCGACACCCGGAGGCGCGCCGCCACCACCGTCCCGAGGGCCCCGAGCAGGGTCGCGACCAGGAACGTGCCCGCCAGCAGCGGCACCCCGAGGAGCTTCAGCGTCCACAGCGAGACCGTGCCGACGAGCGCGACCGCGATGGCGACGGGCATCACGCGCGCGTTGGCGCCCTGCGTGATTCCGGTCGCGCCCGCGGCGAAGAACGTGGTGATGAGCAGCATCCACAGCGGGAGCGCCCGCAGCGTGATGTCGGTCGGGTCGACCTCGATGGCGACGCCAGCGGTGACCGCGAGCCCGCCCGGGATGCCGACGGCGATGCCCGCGACGATGAGCACGATGATCATCGCCCGCGACACCGCCATGGCCCGGAAGCCCGAGATGGCGTCCTGGGCCCAGGTGACGATGGTGACGTGGGGGAGGATCAGCACCACCACGGCGGCGACCATCGCGGCCGCGCTCCCCGCGGGCAGCAGCCCCCACCAGATCGCGAGCGTGCCGAGCGCGGCCACCCCCGCCGACTGCAGGGCGACCACGAAGAAGGGCGGGATGCCGCGGCGCGACAGCTGCCGGCCGAGGACCATCACGCCGACCATGAGCAGGAAGGCGCCGAGCGCGCCGGGCACGGTGCCGCCGGCCTGCAGCGAGACGGAGACGCCGAAGAGGCCCATGGCCGCGTCGGTGATCCACGACGGCCACCGCGGCGGCGACCGCAGCACGTCGACGAGGCCGTCCACGGCGCTCGTCATGTCGCGGTCGTCGTGGAGCAGCTCGTCGACGATCTGGTAGACGAGCGACAGCCGGTGCAGGTCGCTGCCCTCCGCGGTGACCACGCGCAGCTTCACGAGCGGCGGCCCCTCGAGGGGCGCGTACTGGATGGTGATGGCCGTGCCCGTGATGTCGAGCTCCAGCGGCGCCAGGTTCCACTTGGTGCTGACCGCCACGATCGCGATCTCCACGGCGCGCACGTCGGCGCCGGAGGCGAGCATCACCTCGCCGAGGTCGAGGCAGAAGTCGACGATCTGGCTCGGGGAGTAGAGGTCGCCGAGGCGGCCGTGCGCGGGCTCGGTGCCCTCGTAGATGGTGCCGCGGAGGCGGGCGCGGACGTCGCGCATCTCCTGCGGGTTGACGCGGCGGCGGCGCTGGCGCGGCGGGCGCGCGGCACCCGGATCCCTGCGGGGGCGACGCGGGTCCGCGGGGGGCGGGGTGGTGCTCAGCGCGATCAGCGCTCCGTTCGGTGGCCGGCCCGCGGTGTGCGGGGGCGGATGGTGGATCCCCTCCACCCTAGGTCCCGGACCCCGCACGCGCGCGCGGCGCCCGACCCGGAGGTCGGACGCCGCGGACGGTCGGCTGCTGCCGTGCGGGTCAGCGCCGGCGCGGGCCGTCGCAGGTGCTGGTCGACTCGCTGATCGGACCCGTCGGCGTCACCGCGGGGGCCGGGCAGATGAACTTGCCGTAGGCGCCGTTCCCGTCCAGGTAGCGCTTGAGGAACGCGGTCGCCGCGACGCGGATGGTCCCGTTCGGCGTGTTCTGGCCGGCCTGGTGACCGGCGCCCCGCAGCTGCAGGTACTGCTTGGGGGTGCCCTTCGGGATGGAGTCGTACATGGGCTTCACCATGGCCGTCGGGTCGGCGAGGTCGTCCTTCTGGGCCGACACCACCAGAGCCGGGGTCGTCAGGCGCGGGTAGCCGGGGGCGCCGCCGTCGGGGTCGGAGGAGAAGTCGAACGGCATGAGCGCGACCGCCGCCTTGATGGAGGGGCGGGACTGCGCGGCCTGGAGCACGCCGCCCCCGCCCATGGAGAAGCCGAGGAGGCCGACGCGGTCCTTCGAGACCACGGACTTCACCGCGCTCTTGCCGGTGAGGTAGTCGGCGGCGGCGAGCATCTGCGTGGCGCGCGCGTCGGGGGTGTCGTAGCGGTCGGGGTCGAGGGTGTCGATGGTGAGGACGACGAAGCCCTCCGCCGCGAGGTCGGTGCCGTACCAGCGCATGCCGGCCTGCGTGTCGGTGAAGCCGGGGGTGACGATGACGCTGCCGAGGACGGCGCGGCCGGTGTCGGACGGGGCGAAGATCGTGCCGCCGCCGAAGCCCAGGGACGGGCTGGCCGGGACCGTGGTGGTGGTGATCGGGTGCGTGACGTGGTGCTGCGCCGGGGCGGACGCCGTGCGGGCGTGGGCGGGATGGTGCGCAGGGGCGGCCTGGGCCGCGGTGGGCACGGCCAGCAGCGCGACGAGCGCCAGCGCGGTGAGGGCGGCGGGCCGCAGACGCGGCGCGGAGGTGAGGACGGGCATGGGGATGCTCCTGTTCGACGTGGGGAGGGTGCGGCGAGCGCCGCGGTACGGAGACGCTAGGGGGCGTGCCGCCCGCGGTCGTCCGTTCCTCCCCAGCCCTCCCGGCGGCGCTCGCGTCAGCCCAGCCGGCGGGCGAGCTGGTCCAGCTCGCGGGCGAGCGCGCGGGCGCGGTCGGCGATGCCGTCCGCCTCTGCGTCGGACACGGGTGCGGGCGCGGATGCGCGCACCGTCCCGGGCGCGGG
>NZ_JAVCVL010000285.1:0-2774 GCF_032917815.1 Clavibacter sp. MX14-G9D
AACAACGGATGGCGCTCACTTTCGCAGGGGATTCGGCGGGCGCGGCGGGGCCGCGGGGCGGGGGCTAAAGTAGCGCAGTTTCCCCCGCCAGAACGGCCGCGGCCAGGGCGACCGCACGCAGGACGTGCGCGCCGACCAGGCCCGCGCCGACCTCGGCCGCGACGACGACCGGGGCGGCCGCAGCCGCTACCGCGACCGCAAGCGCGGCCGCGGCCAGGGCGGCGACGACTTCGAGCCCGAGGTCACCGAGGACGACGTGCTCCTGCCCGTCGCCGGCATCCTCGACGTGCTCGACAACTACGCGTTCGTCCGCACGTCCGGCTACCTGCCCGGCACCAACGACGTGTACGTCTCGCTCGGCCAGGTCAAGAAGCACTCGCTGCGCAAGGGCGACGCCATCGTCGGCGCCATCCGCCAGCCGCGCGAGAACGACAGCCAGAGCCGCCAGAAGTACAACGCCATCGTGAAGATCGACTCGGTGAACGGCCTGCCGCCCGAGGAGGCCGCGAACCGCGTCGAGTTCGGCAAGCTCACGCCGCTGTACCCGCAGGACCGCCTCAGCCTCGAGACCGAGCCGGCCAAGCTGACGACGCGGATCATCGACCTCGTGTCGCCGATCGGAAAGGGCCAGCGCGGCCTCATCGTCTCCCCGCCCAAGGCCGGCAAGACGCTGGTCCTCCAGGCCATCGCGAACGCCATCGCCACGAACAACCCCGAGGTCCACCTCATGGTCGTCCTGGTCGACGAGCGTCCCGAGGAGGTCACCGACATGCAGCGCACGGTGAAGGGCGAGGTCATCGCCTCGACCTTCGACCGTCCCGCGGAGGACCACACCACGGTCGCGGAGCTCGCCATCGAGCGCGCGAAGCGCCTCGTCGAGCTCGGCCACGACGTGGTCGTCCTGCTCGACTCGATCACCCGCCTCGGCCGCGCCTACAACCTCGCGGCGCCGGCGTCGGGCCGCATCCTCTCGGGCGGCGTCGACTCGTCGGCGCTGTACCCGCCGAAGCGCTTCTTCGGGGCCGCGCGCAACATCGAGCACGGCGGATCGCTCACGATCCTCGCCACGGCGCTCGTGGAGACCGGATCCAAGATGGACGAGGTGATCTTCGAGGAGTTCAAGGGCACCGGCAACATGGAGCTCCGCCTCTCCCGCGCCCTCGCCGACAAGCGGATCTTCCCCGCCGTCGACGTTAACGCCTCCGGCACGCGCCGCGAGGAGATGCTCATGGGCGCCGACGAGGTCAAGGTCACCTGGAAGCTGCGCCGCGCCCTCGCCGGGCTCGAGCAGCAGCAGGCCCTCGAGATCGTCCTCAGCCGCCTGAAGGAGACGACGTCCAACGTCGAGTTCCTCATGAAGGTCCAGGCCTCCATGCCCAACACCGCCAACGGCGTGTCCCACCAGAGCCACGGGCACGGCGCGCACGAGAAGGGCTGACGCGTGTTCGAGTCCGTCGTCCAGCTGCTGGAGGAGCACGAGGAGCTCCAGCAGCAGCTCGGCGACCCCGAGCTGCACGCCGACGCCGCGCGCTCGCGCAAGGTCAACCGCCGCTACGCGGAGCTCAGCCGGATCGTCGCCGCCCACGCGGAGTGGACCCAGCTCGGCGACGACCTGGCCGCCGCGCGCGAGCTGGCCGAGGAGGACGCGGCGTTCGCCGACGAGATCCCCGGCCTGGAGGAGTCGCTCGACCAGGCGCAGGAGAGGCTCCGGCGTCTCCTGATCCCGCGCGACCCCGACGACGCCCGCGACGTGATCATGGAGATCAAGATGGGGGAGGGCGGCGCGGAGTCCGCGCTGTTCGCCGCCGACCTCCTCCGCATGTACCTCCACTACGCCGAGTCGCGCCGCTGGAAGACCGAGGTCCTCAGCCAGACGCAGAGCGACCTCGGCGGCTACAAGGACGTGCAGGTCGCCATCAAGGGCACCTCCGACGACCCCGCGCTCGGCGTGTGGGCGCACCTCAAGTACGAGGGTGGTGTCCACCGCGTGCAGCGCGTGCCGGCGACCGAGTCGCAGGGCCGCATCCACACCTCGGCCGCGGGAGTGCTCGTGATCCCCGAGGTGGAGGAGGTCGAGGAGGTCGCCATCGACCCCAACGACCTCAAGATCGACGTGTACCGCTCGTCGGGCCCCGGCGGGCAGTCGGTCAACACGACCGACTCCGCCGTCCGCATCACCCACCTGCCCACGGGCATCGTGGTCGCGATGCAGAACGAGAAGAGCCAGCTGCAGAACCGCGAGGCCGGAATGCGCGTGCTGCGTGCCCGCGTGCTCGCGAAGCAGCAGGAGGAGATCGACGCGGAGGCCTCGGCCGTGCGCCGCAGCCAGATCCGCACCATGGACCGGTCCGAGCGGATCCGCACGTACAACTTCCCGGAGAACCGCATCGCGGACCACCGCACGGGATACAAGGCGTACAACCTCGACGCCGTGATGGACGGAGCCCTCGACCCGGTCGTGGAGTCGTGCATCCTGGCCGACGAGGAGGCGCGCCTCGACGCGCTCGGGACGGACGCGTGACGGCCCGACCCGGCGTGGCGGGCTCCGCGTCGCGCGGATCCGCCGCCCTCGGCATCCGGGCGCGCGGCCCGCTCGCGCGTGCCTGACGGGGAGGGCGTCCCCTCGACCGTGGACGCCCTCCGCATGCGCGTCGGGCAGGCGCTGGCCGCGGCCGGCGTCGAGGACCCGGCGGTGGACGCGGAGCTCCTGATCGGCCACGTGCTCGGCCTCTCCCGCGGGGAGGTTCAGTCGCGCGCCATCACGCGCGCCTCCG